>NZ_JBHWKU010000003.1:0-243857 GCF_042730645.1 Streptomyces sp. NPDC059906 | reverse complement strand
TCGGCCTGGCGCGGCCGCCGGGTCCGGTCGCGGGCCTCTGCGCTGTCTCGCCGTGGGGCCGGTCATGACCGCCGTCTTGAGCGTCGCCGACCGGTTCCGCACCGGCGGCCACGTGATCCTGTTCCGCCTCCGCACCCGTTGGCCTGCCGGGGCGGAACCCCTGGCCGGTGCCGGTGCCTTCGGTCTCGGCCTGGCGCCGCCCGCCGGTCCGGTCGCGGGACGGGCGGGCCCAGGTGCCGTCTCGGCGTGGGGGCCGTCGTGACCGCCGTACCGAGCGTCGCCGACCTGTTGGCCGACCCCCTGCTCGGGGGCGCCCGGACGCTGGCCGGACACGCCGGGCTGGGGCGGGCCGTGCGTGATGTCACCGTCCACCGCGGCGCCCTCGCCCCGGTCGACGGTCACCTGGTGCTCTGCGCCCTGGCGGACGCCACCCCGGCCTACCGGCTCGACGCCCTCGTCCGCCGCGCCCAGGAGGCCGGAGCCGCGGCGCTGTGCGTCACCGCCGACGGCGCGGCCAGGCCCCCGCTGTCCGCCGTACGACTGGCAGACCGGCTGCGGATCCCCGTGCTGTGGGCCGCCACCGACGACCCGTTCCGGCTCGCCCTCGACCTCACCCTGCGGGTCCGTGCCCCCGAGGTGACGCGGGCCCGCACCGTCGAGAACCTGCTCCGCCGCCTCGCCACCCGCACGGAGGGACCGGAGCTGATCGCCGTCGCCCGTGCCGTGCTCGCCGCCGAGGTCAGCCTCGTCACCCCCGACGGCGGAGCCATCGTCGGCGACCCGGTGGTGCCGGACGCCCTGCGCCCGGAGCTGGCCGTGCCCCAGCGCACCGCCGGTCTGGTGGCCCACCCCGTGCACGCCGTTCCGTTCGCCGGGCACCTGCCGGGCGGTACGGCGCCGGTCACCGCGTGGCTGGTGTGGCCCTTCGAACGGGCCGACGAGGACCGCGCCGACACCGTCGCGCTGGGCCTCGCCCTGCTCGAACCCTTCGTCCGGTCCTGGCTCGCCGGAGCCCGCACCCGGGCCGACCACGACAGCGCCGTCCGCCGCCGCCTGCTGGCGGAGGTCGTCACCGGCCGGGGCACCGTCAGCCGGGAGGTCGTCGAGCAGGCCGTCGCCCTGGGCTGGCGGCTGGAGGACTGGCACGTGGGTCTGGCCGTACGCGCCGAGGAACCGCCCGGGGCGGACCGTCCCGACACCGTCCCCGCACCACTGCTCGCCGCCCTGTCCCGGCACGGCGTCACCGCCCAGGCGGTGGCGGAGGGCGACGGCGACTGGGCCCTGTGGTCCAGCAGCGGTCCCCGGCCCGCCGACGACGAACCCCGCCTGCTGCTGCGCCGGGTACGCCGGGCACTCGCCGAACTACCCGCCGGCTGGCGGCTGGTGGCCGGAATCGGCAGGCCCCGCCAGGGCCCCGGCGGCCTGGCCGACACCCTGACCGAGGCCCGCAACGCGGCCCGGCTCGCGGCGGCCAGGGACGTCCGGCCGTCCGTGGAACACACCGACGAACTCGGCGTCGGCAGACTGCTGGCCGCCTGGCAGCAGTCCGACATCACCCGGGCCTTCGCCGAGACCGCGCTCGCCCCGCTCGGCGGCCCCGAGCACGCACACCTGCTCACCACCTTGCGGGTCTTCCTCGAGCACGGCGGCTCCGCCGCCGCCACCGCCCGCGCCCTCGGCCTGCACCGCAACACCGTCGCCGCCCGGCTGCGTCAGGTCCGCGAACGGCTCGGCGTCCCGCTGGACGACCCCAGCAACCGGCTCGCCCTCCAGATGGCCTGCCGGGCCCTGACCTCCCCCTGAGACCGGCCGGCCGTCAGGACACGGCGGCCTCCGGGTCGGCCTCCGGCGGCGCCTTCTCCCGCCCGCCGGGATGCCGGTGCCGCCAGACCCAGAAGACCGTGCAGGACAGCAGCGCCCACCCGCCCAGCACCAGGAACGGGAAGGCGTGCTGGTGGCCCTGGAAGTACACCGCGGTGTGCTGCGCGTTGACCGAGGCCCCGGGCGGCAGCCACCGGCCGATCACCCCCAGCGGCGACGGCAGCAGCGGCCAGGACACCGCGCCGCCCGAGGAGGGGTTGCCGATGATCACCATCAGGCCCCAGGTCGGCAGCATCGCCCACCGGCCGAACATGGTGTTGAACATGGTGAAGACCATGCCGGACACGAACATCGTGAGCGCCAGGATCAGCCACGACTCGGCGAACGGCAGGTCCACCGCGCCCAGCAGCCAGTCCACCGTGGCCGCGATGACGAACCCGCCGAGCAGCGAGTAGGCCACCGTGAACAGGATGCGCTCCAACGGGGTGAGCGTCCGCGCGTGCACGCTGAGCTGAATCGCCCCGACGAAGCCGATGATCACGGCGGCCAGGGAGACGTAGAAGATGGCCAGCCCGCGCGGGTCGCCACGCTGGAGGGGATTGACGTCCCGGACGGTGACCTGGACGCCGAGCTTCTTCCCCACGGCCGGTGCCGTCTGCGCGAGCAGCTCGGCGACCGACGCGCCGGACGCTCCGGACACGTCCAGGACGGCGCTTCGCCCGTCGTCGCGCAACTCGAAGACCGCGAAGACCTCCTGCTGCTCGATCGCCTCGCGGGCCGCGGCCCGGGTCTCGTAGGGATGCACCCGCACCGAGGTGTCCAGCGCCTGTTCCAGGCCGCGCAGGAAGGCCTGGCCACCCGCCTTCTCGTAGGAGCCGACCACGGCCGTCGGGATCAGACGCGGAGTCGGGTTCGCCATCGAGTAGGTGTACGAGCCCGCGAAGAAGCCCGCCGCGGCGGCGAGGATCAGCACCAGCACGGTGGCCGGCCAGAACGGCGACTGCCGGAACGCGGACCACCGCCCGCGCGCCGGCGCGCCGTCGTCGGCGTCCTGCGACGTGTGCGCCATGTCCGGCGGGGTCAGGCGTGGACCAGCGGCGTGTCCACGAGGTGTTCCGCCACGAACCACGCCTGGAGTTCGTTGGTCCGCAGGACCTCGGAGACCAGCAGGTCGTTGGTGCCGTCGTCCCCGTACTCCTGGGTGCGGGCCGCCGCGTCGTGACACTCGGTCAGAATCAGCTCGTGCGCCTCCAGCAGCCGCGAGAGCATCGACGGCACCTCCTCCACGCCGTCCGGCGGGCGCGGCACGGTGGTGATCTCGGCGACGTGCCGGGGGTCGCCGACCGCGACGCCGCCGAGCGTCTGGACGCGTTCGGCGACGGTGTCGATCAGCTCCAGCTGCTCACCCGCGTGCTTGTCCAGCAGCAGGTGCAGTTGGTAGAACGTCGCCCCGCGCATCAGCCAGTGGTACTTCTTGTACAGATCGTGCAGGATCCGGGTGTCCGCCAGGACCTTGTTGAGCCGCTGGCAGGAGTAGAGCCGGGTGTCCATGGTCAGGGCCACGGGGAACTGCTTGACGGTGCCGAACTCCTGAATGGTCCGGCCCTTCTGGTGCAGCCAGGGCTGGCTGCCGTCCGACCGGTGCTCCGCGGACGACGGGGGTTTCGGCTTCGGGGAACTCACGCCTGGACTCCTTCCGGAGAGGACTGAAGAGCGGGCCGGCGCGACAGCGCCGGTCCCGGTCCCCCCGCGCCAGTCGACCAGCCGTACGCCCGGCCCGCAAACGGTGGGGGTTGTCCGGGCCATCCGTCCCCGCTTAGGGTCAGCCCAACTTGAAAGCGCTTTCTAATCGACGCTTTCCAACCGACGCTTCCCAACCGACGGGCGCGTGCGACCGCGCCGCCGTCCGAGGAGGACCGCATGTCCCCACGTCCCGCCCGGCGCCGGGTCGCGGTGGTCGGCACCGGTGCCATCGTCACCGGCAGCCACCTGCCCGCCCTCGCCGCCCACGCCGACCGCACCGAACTGGTCGCCGCCGTCGACGTGGACCCCGAGCGGCTCGACGCCTTCCGCGCGCAGGCGCCCGGCGACGTCGCCGGGTACGCGTCGACGGGCGCCATGCTGGACGCCGTACGCCCCGACCTCGTCCTGGTCGGCACGCCGCCGTCGCTGCACCGGGAGCAGACGGTGGCCGCGCTGAAGGCCGGTGCCTGGGTGCTGTGCGAGAAGCCGCTGTGCCTCTCCCTCGCCGAGTACGACGACATCGCGGCGGCCGAGGAGGCGTCCGGTGCGTACGCGTCCGTGATCTTCCAGCACCGGTACGGCTCCGGCGCGGCGCACGCCCGCGACCTGATCGCCGGTGGCGAGCTGGGCGCCCCGCTGGTCGCACACTGCCAGACGACCTGGCACCGCGACGCCGCCTACTACGCGGTGCCCTGGCGCGGCCGCTGGTCCACCGAGGGCGGCGGCCCGACCATGGGCCACGGCATCCACCAGTACGACCTGCTGCTGCATCTGCTCGGCCCCTGGGCGGAGATACGGGCCATGGCCTCGCGCCTGGTGCACGACACCGAGAGCGAGGACGTCTCCACCGCCCTGGTGCGCTTCGAGAGCGGCACCCTGGCCACCGTCGTCAACAGCGTGCTCTCCCCGGACGAGGTGAGCCGAATTCGCGTCGACTGCGCCGACGCGACGGTCGAGTTGACGCACCTGTACGGACACCGCGACGACGACTGGACCTACACCCCGGCCCGGCACGTCGCGCCCGCCCGCGCCGCCGCCTGGCGCACCCCGTACGCCGACGAGCCCAGCTCCCACGCGGCGCAGCTCGGCGCCGTACTGGACGCCTGGGACGCCGGGGCCCGCCCGCCCGGCAGCGGCCGGGAGGCGCGCGCCACGCTGGAGTTCGCCGCGGCCCTGTACAAGGCGGCGTTCACCGGCCGGCCGGTGCGCGCGGGCGAGATCGCCGCCGGTGACCCCTTCTACTCCGCGATGCACGGCGACCACCCCGACTGGGCTCCCGGAGAGCACGCGTAACGACCCAAAGCAGTGGGTTTCACAGAGAGTTGGGCCGCCGGAGGTGTGAACGGGTGGTGGAGATGCGCATCATCTTGGCATGAACCTGCGGTCCGAGGGGCGGGCCGCGTCCTCATGGAGGTGTGGGCATGCACCGCAGACTCGCCACCGGACTCACCACCGCGGCCCTGGCCGTGACCACCGTCGTCGCCACCGCCGCGGCCGCCGACGCCGCTCCCGCCGACAAGCCACAGGTCCTCGCGAGCTGGACGCAGACCAGCGCGTCCAGCTACCACGCCTGGACCGCCGCCCGGGCGAACAAGTCCGCCTGGTCCGCCTACGGTTTCGACTGGACCACCGACTACTGCTCCTCCTCGCCGGACAACCCGTTCGGCTTCCCCTTCAGCACCTCCTGCGCACGGCACGACTTCGGCTACCGCAACTACAAGGACGCGGGCACCTTCAGCGCCAACAAGTCCCGTCTCGACAGCGCCTTCTACGAGGACCTCAAGCGCGTCTGCTCCGGATACGGCGGCGCCACCAAGGCCGCCTGCAACAGCACGGCCTGGACCTACTACCAGGCCGTGAAGGTGTTCGGCTGACCCACCCGGGCAGGCGCCGCCGCCGCCAGCGCGGCCGCCGCACTGGCGATGCCCAGGACGGCGCCCGCGGCGACGTCACCGGGATAGTGCACGCCGGTGTGGACCCGGGAGTAGCCGACGGCGCTCGCCAGCGCGCCCAGTGGTACGGCCGCCTCGGGCAGGACGACGCCCCCGGCCGTGGCGAACGCGACCGCCGCGGCCGTGTGTCCCGAGGGGAACGACGCCGACGCGGGCATGGGGACGTACCGGTCCACCGTCACCCGCGCCGCCTCCCGGTCCGGGCGCGCCCGGCGCACCAGACGCTTGCCCAGCAGGTTCGTCGAGGCCGACGCCACGGCGATCGCCCCGACGCCGACGAGGGCCGCCCGCCGCGCCCGCGCACCGCTCAGCGCGAGCGCGGCGGCGATCCCCAGCGAGACCTTCGAATGGTCCGCGGAGTGGGACAGGCGCCGCAGCGCCCGGTCGAGCGCGGGTGTGGACGTGGCGGCCACCGCCGCGTACAGCGCGCCGTCCACGGCCCGCAGATCCCCGAGTACGGCGGTGAGGGCCAGCTTGCGCGCGGACCCCGGGCCGGGAGGCGGCCCGAGCGGGCCGCGGGTGCCGCCGTCGGCGTCGGTCGGTTCGGTCGGTTCGGTCATGGGCTCCTGCTCCGCGGGGAGATGGGACCCCAGCCATCCTGGTCGTCCGCGGACCCGGCGGCGCGTGGACGGGGCCCGTCCGGGGGACCGCGGGCAGGGGGATTCCGGTCCGGCCGTGCGGCTCGGCCCCACCGGGGCCACGCACGGGCGGACCGCCGGCCGACCCTCGTGGAGTCGGCCGGCGGCCCGGTGCTGCGGCGCTGGGTCAGTCCGCGGCCTTGAAACCGCGCAGGCGCAGGCTGTTGCCGACGACGAAGACGGAGGAGAAGGCCATGGCGGCTCCGGCGATCATCGGGTTGAGGAGTCCGGCGGCGGCGAGCGGCAGGGCGGCGACGTTGTAGGCGAAGGCCCAGAACAGGTTGGATTTGATGGTGCCGAGTGTCCTGCGGGCCAGCCGGATGGCGTCGGCTGCGGCGCGCAGGTCGCCGCGGACGAGGGTGAGGTCGCCCGCCTCGATGGCGGCGTCGGTGCCGGTGCCCATGGCGAGGCCCAGGTCGGCCTGGGCCAGCGCGGCGGCGTCGTTGACCCCGTCGCCGACCATCGCCACCGAACGCCCCTCGTCCTGGAGGCGCTTGACGACGGCGACCTTGTCCTCGGGCATGACCTCGGCGACCACGTGCCCGGCTTCGATGCCGACCTCGCGGGCGACGGAGGCGGCCACCGCCTCGTTGTCCCCGGTCAGCAGCACCGGCGTCAGGCCCAGCGCCCGCAGCCGGGTGATCGCCTCGGGGCTGGTCCTCTTGACCGCGTCGGCCACCTCCAGGACCGCCCGGGCCTCGCCGTCCCAGGCCACGGCGATCGCGGTACGGCCGTCCCGCTCCGCCTCGGCCTTGGTCCGGGCCAGACCGGCGGGCAGTTCCATGGCCCACTCGGCGAGCAGCTTCTCGCGGCCGACGAGAACCGCGTGGCCCTCGACGACGCCCTGCACGCCGAGACCGGGCACGTTGGCGAAGTCCTCGGGGGTGGGCAGGGCGCCGACCCGTTCGGTGGCGCCCGCGGCCACCGCCTGCGCGATCGGGTGCTCCGAGGCGTGCTCCAGTGCTCCGGCCAGCCGCAGCACGTCCGACTCGTCGGTGCCGTCGGCGGTGTGCACGGCGAGCAGGGTCATGCGGCCGGTGGTGACGGTCCCGGTCTTGTCCAGGACGATGGTGTCGACCTTGCGGGTGGACTCCAGGACCTCGGGGCCCTTGATGAGGATGCCGAGCTGGGCGCCGCGCCCGGTGCCGACCATCAGCGCGGTCGGGGTGGCGAGGCCCAGCGCGCAGGGGCAGGCGATGATCAGGACGGCGACGGCGGCGGTGAACGCGGCGGCCGGTCCGGAGCCGTTGCCGAGCCAGAAGCCGAGGGTGGCCAGCGCGAGGGCGATCACGACGGGGACGAAGACGGCGGAGATGCGGTCGGCGAGCCGCTGGGCCGCGGCCTTGCCGTTCTGCGCGTCCTCCACCAGCCTGGCCATCCGCGCCAGCTGGGTGTCCGCGCCGACCCGGCTCGCCTCGACCACCAGCCGGCCGCCCGCGTTCACGGTCGCCCCGGTGACCGGGTCGCCCACGCCGACCTCGACCGGCACCGACTCGCCGGTGAGCATCGACGCGTCGACCGCGGAGGTGCCCTCGACGACCGTGCCGTCGGTCGCGATCTTCTCGCCGGGGCGGACCAGGAAACGGTCCCCGACCTTCAGGTCCCCCACCGGGATCTGCTCCTCGCGGCCGCCCCGCACGACCGTGACGTCCTTGGCGCCCAGCTCCAGCAGCGCCTTCAGCGCGGCACCGGCCTTGCGCTTGGACCGCGCCTCGAAGTAGCGCCCGGCGAGGATGAAGGCGGTCACCCCGGCCGCGGCCTCCAGGTAGATGTTCCCGGAGCCGTCGCCGCGGGCGATGGTCAGCTCGAAGGGGTGGGTCATGCCGGGCGTGCCCGCGGTGCCGAGGAACAGCGCCCACAGCGACCACAGGAACGCCGCCGAGGTGCCGACCGAGATCAGGGTGTCCATGGTGGCCGCGCCGTGCCGGGCGTTGGTGAACGCCGCCTTGTGGAAGGGCCAGGCCGCGTACGTCACCACGGGCGCCGCCAGCGTCAGCGACAGCCACTGCCAGTACTCGAACTGCAGCGCGGGCACCATCGCCATCGCGATCACCGGGACCGCCAGCACCACCGACGTCACCAGCCGCTCCCGCAGCGGCCGCAGCTCGTCGACGGTCCCGGCGTCCCCCGGCCCGGACCCGGCATCGGTACGCACCGGTTCGGGCTCGCGGGCCGTGTACCCGGTCGCCTCGACGGTGGCGATCAGCTCCGGGACGGACACGTCACCGGCATAACTGACCTTCGCCTTCTCCGTCGCGTAGTTGACGGTCGCGGTGACCCCCTCCATCCGGTTCAGCTTCTTCTCGATCCGGGCGGCGCACGAGGCACAGGTCATGCCGCCGATGGCGAGTTCCACCTCGGCTGGTGCGCTGGTCGTACTGGTGGTCATGGCTGCTCCTGATGCGGGGTCGTCGGCCGGGACCCGGCCTCGCGGGTCCCGGCGGTGCGGCGGGGGAGTGCGGGTCGGTCAGACGCGGCCGGTCAGCTCGTACCCGGCCTCGTCGACCACCTCGGCGATCGCGGCGTCGTCCGGCTCGGCGTCGGCGGTGACGGTGACCCGGCCGGTGTCGAGTCGGACGTCGACACCGATGACTCCGTCCAGCTCGCCGATCACCCGGGTGAGCGTCGCGCTGCAGTGACCGCAGCTCATGCCGGCGACGGCGTAGGCGGCGGTGACGGGGGCGGTGACGTTCGAGGGCATTGCTTCCTCCGAAGGTTTGACGGTGTGATCACGAATACGGGGCGGGGGTATCCGTCCCGGCCAGTCCATGTATACCCCTAGGGGGTACCCAGCGCAAGTGTCTCCACCGCTTGACTCACTACCCCCGGGGGGTATGGTGAGGTGCATGAAAAGGGTCTCCGAGTGAGCCGGAGCCCCTGGATCCGAGGAGACGACCGTCATGCACACCGGACTGAGGATCACCGCGTTCGCCGCCGCGCTGGCCGCCACCTTCGGCACCGCCTACGGCGTCGGCACGGCGACGGACCCGATCGTCGCGGACGGCGCCGCGCCCGCACCCCATGACGAGCACGGCGAACCGGACGGGCCGCGCGAACCGACGCCGCGGCCGGAACAGGATGGCGGCCACGGGGGTCACGAGAGCACACCGCCCGGCGGCCTGCAGATCTCCGAGGGCGGCTACACCCTCGACCTCGCCACCACCCGCGTCACCGCCGGCTGGCGCACCGAGCTGCGCTTCACGGTCCGGGACGCGAGCGGCGCGGCCGTGACCGCGTACCGGCGCGAGCATGACAAGGAACTCCACCTCGTCCTGGCCTCACGTGACCTGGCCACCTACCGCCACCTGCACCCCGCCCGGGCCGCCGACGGCACCTGGAGCACCCCCGTCGACCTGCCCGCCGCGGGCGGCTACCGCGTCTTCGCCGACTTCACCCCGGCCGGCGAGGACGCGGAGAACCTCACCCTCGGCGCCGACCTGGCCGCCTCCGGCCGATACGAGCCCGCACGGCTCCCGGCCCCGAACGGCACCGCCCGGACCGACGGTTACACGGTCGAACTCGACGGGTCCCTGCGCCCCGGCAGGGCGAGCGAGCTGAAGCTGAAGGTGTCCCGCGGCGGCGAACCCGTGGGCGACCTCCAGCCCTACCTGGGCGCCTACGGCCACCTCGTCGCCCTGCGCTCCGGCGACCTCGCTTACCTCCACGTCCACCCGAACGGCGAACCCGGCGACGGCACCACCCGGCCGGGCCCGGAGATCTCGTTCACCGCCACCGCGCCCAGCGCCGGCACCTACCGCCTCTTCCTGGACTTCCGGCACCGGGGCGAGGTCCACACCGCGGCGTTCACCGTGCGCGCCGGATCGGCGACGGGCACGACGACCGGTGCGACGACGGAGGCCGACCCGAGCGCCACGCCGGAACACACCGACGGACACGGGCACTGACCGGCACCACCACTGGGGTCGCCGCCATCTATGAGGTCGCCGCCATCACCGGGGTCGCCGCCACCATCGGGGCCGGGCGCACCTCCGGGCCCCCTCAGGCCGTGACGACCCGGACCCCCGCCTCCTCGAACCGCCCCACCAGCTCCGGGTCGGCCGCGCCGTCCGTCACCAGCGTGTCCACCGACTCGGTCGCGCAGATCCGGGCGAACGCCCGGCGGCCCAGTTTGCTGGAGTCGGCGGCCACGACGACCCGCTCGGCGCGCTCGCACAGCAGCCGGTTGATCGCGGCCTCGGCCTCGTCGTGGGCCGCGGCACCGTGTGCGACGTCGAAGGCGACGACCCCCAGGACCGCCACGTCGAGGGTCACCTGCCCCAGTACGCCGTCCGCGAGCGGGCCGATCAGCTCGTACGACTGCGCCCGGGCCACCCCGCCGGTCACCACGATCTTGAACTGCGGGCGAACGGCCAGTTCGTTGGCGATGTTGAGCGCGTTGGTCACCACGGTCAGCGCGGGGGTGCCGGAGGCCAGGTCGGCGCGCACGGCCAGGGCGCGCGCCACCTCCGTGGTGGTCGTGCCCCCGGTCAGCCCCACCGCCTCACCGGGCGCCACCAGGGCGGCGACCGCCTGTGCGACGCGCTGCTTCTCCGAGGCGCGGCGGGCGGTCTTGTAACGCAGCGGCAGTTCGTACGACACCCCGTGCACCACCGCGCCACCCCGCGTGCGCACCAGCATCTGCTGCTCGGCGAGCCGGTCGAAGTCGCGGCGGATCGTCGCGGCCGAGACCTCCAGCTCGGTCGCCGCCTCCTCGACGTCCAGCCGGCCGCGCTCGACGAGCAGTTCCAGCAGCGCCTTCCAGCGGGCGTCGCGCGACATCCGCGCCTCCGTTCCTCGATCCCCGCCGACCCTAACGCACGCCCTCTTGCCACAGATTGCTTGACAGTGAGGTCGGCGGCAAGGACGGTGCGCCGCCGCTCGACGCCGTCGGCAGCTCCCACGCGCTGATCCAGGTGGTGGCCCGGACCGCGCCCGTCCCCGCTTCTTCTGCTACTCCTTGACCGCCTTCAGCACCACGAACTTCCGGTCGCCCGCCACCAGCTCGCTGTTGCCGAACAGGCGCCGCAGCCTGACGTGGTAGCCCAGGTGCCGGTTGCCGACCACCCACAGTTCGCCGCCGGGGCGCAGCACCCGCCGCGCCCCGGTGAACATCCGCCCCGCCGTGGCGTCGGTCGTCGCCTGGTGGGAGTGGAACGGCGGGTTGTTCAGCACCAGGTCGACACTGCCGTCCGGTACTCCGGCCAGCCCGTCGCCGACCCGGAACTCCGCCTGGCCCGCGACCTCGTTCGCCCGGTACGTCGCCCGGGCCGAGGCCACGGCCTGGAACGACTCGTCGGTGAACAGCAGCTCCGCGTCCGGATCGGCCAGCGCCACCGCCGTACCGACCACACCGTTGCCGCAGCCCAGGTCCACCACCCGGCGGAAGCGCCCGGGGTCGGGCAGGTGTCGGAGGAAGAAGCGGGTGCCGATGTCGAGCCGGTCGGCACAGAAGACACCGGCGTGGTTGACGACGGGGCGACCGGAGAGCGGCCAGACGTCGTCGGGCAACCGGTAGCCGAGCGGCCAGGGGTTGGCCGGCCGCTGCAGCGCGGGATCGGGCTCCGCGAAGATCAACCGGGCCTTCTTCACGGCCAGGGACGTCCGGGTCGGGCCGACGATCCGCTCGAACAGCCGGAGTGTGGAGGTGTGGATCTCCTTCACCATCCCGGTGCCGACCACGACTGTGCCCTCGTGCAGCGCGGGCGCCAGCCGCAGCAGCTGGTCCTCCAGCAGGGCGAGGCTCTTCGGCACCCGCACCAGCAGTACGTCGACGCGGTCCGGCGGCGGGTCCTGCGTGGTGAGCAGGCGCACCGAGCCCGGCTCGGCACCGCTCCGCCCCAGATTGACCCGTGTCGCCTCCTGCGCGAGGTGGGAGTCGGTGATCTGCACCGGACGGTGCGCGGCCAGCGCCGTCACCAGCGCTCCCCACCGGTCGCCGACGACCACGACCGTGCCGGACAGGGGGACTTCCCGCTCCGCGAGGTGTCCCAGCAGGTACTCGTCGGAGGCGTCCCAGGCGCGGAGCCGGTCGCGGGGGTCCTCGGGGAAGCGGGACAGCACGCGCTCGCCCCACGGAGTCGCCATGCGGTCGTCGCGGTCGCCGCGGTGGTTCGCGCCGCGGTGGTTCGCGCCGGGGTGGTTCGTGCTGGGGTGGTTCGTGCTGCGGTCGTTCGCGCTGCGGTCGTTCATCGTGTGTCCAGGCTAGCCGAGCCGCAGCTCAGCGCCGGTCGTGCCCGGGAGGCGGGGCGCGGAGGCAGGATGGGGGCATGGACGCCGAGCTGTTCCCCAGGACCCGCGCCGAGACCGCGCCCGGCGCCGTCCACGTGCCGGACTGGCTGTCCCCGGTCCGGCAGCGCGAGCTGCTGGACGCCTGCCGCGCATGGGCCCGCCCACCGGCCGGACTGCGCACGGTGCGCACCCCCGGCGGCGGCACCATGACCGCCCGGCAGGTCTGCCTCGGCCGGCACTGGTACCCGTACGGCTACGCCGCCACCGCCGTCGACGGCGACGGCGCCCCGGTCAAGCCCTTCCCGGCCCGGCTCGACGACCTCGCCCGCCGCGCGGTGACCGACGCGCTGGGCGCCGAAGCGGTGGCACGGGAGCCGTACGACATCGCGCTGATCAACTTCTACGACGCCGACGCCCGCATGGGCATGCACCGCGACGCGGACGAGCGCTCCGAGGCCCCCGTGGTCTCCCTGAGCCTCGGCGACACCTGCGTCTTCCGCTTCGGCAACCCCGAGACCCGCACCCGCCCTTAGGGCCTGTCCGGCGGATCATGCCGCAGACGCGGGGTCCGGCACGCCCATCTGCGGCGTTGTCGTCGGTTGCCGACGCTCCGCGTCGACGCCCTCCTCCGCCTTGCACATGGACGCACCGGACCCCGCTCACCGGCGGGGACAAGGTGCCCCGTCTTTCCTGCGACCTGACCCGCCGGACAGGCCCCACACCGACACCGAGCTGCGCAGCGGCGACCTGTTCGTCTTCGGCGGCCCCTCGCGGCTCGCGTACCACGGGGTGCCGAGGGTGCACCCGGGCACCGCGCCGCCCGAGTTGGGACTCGGTGGACGGCTGAACATCACGCTCCGGGTCAGTGGCTTCTAGGCACCCCGTGCGGACGGATCATGGGAGACTCCCCCTCATGAGCGGCAAGGCGGACCCCCGGGCGGCGGGGGAAGGGACCACCTCGAGGACGCGGCTGGACCGGGGGCGCGGTGCGCTCGGACCCGCGTTGGAGCTCGTGCACACCGGACGCGCCCCCACCCGGGCCGTCCTCACCGCGGAACTGGGCGTGACCCGGGCCA
The DNA here is from genome assembly GCF_042730645.1 of Streptomyces sp. NPDC059906. NCBI lineage: Bacteria > Bacillati > Actinomycetota > Actinomycetes > Kitasatosporales > Streptomycetaceae > Streptomyces > Streptomyces sp. NPDC059906. The sequence goes on along the minus strand of NZ_JBHWKU010000003.1, from coordinate 230,399 downwards.
CGGCGGGCGCGGTCGCCGCCGAACTGGAGGCGCTCGGTCTGATCCGGGTGGACGCCAGGCCCGGCGCGGCGGCCGGTTCCCAGGGCCGCCCCTCGCACCGCCTCTCGGTCGCCGAGGACGGGCCCGTCGCCCTCGCCGCCCAGATCCACGCCGACGGTTTCCGCGCGGCCCTGGTCGGCCTCGGCGGCCGGATCGTCGCGACCGCGCCCGGCTGCGAGGTCGTCGACGCCGACCCGGCGAAGGTGCTCGGCTCCGTCGTCGAGGCGGGCGCGGAGCTGCTGCGGGAGACCGGGCGGCGCTGCGTCGGCGCCGGGCTCGCCGTGCCGTCGGCCGTCGCGGAACCGGAGGGTCTGGCCCTCAACCCGCTGCACCTGGCCTGGCCGGCCGGCGCACCCGTGCGGGAGATCTTCGCGCGGCAGGTGCGGGCCGCGGGAATCCAGGGCCCCGCCTTCACCGGCAACGACGTCAACCTCGCCGCCCTCGCGGAGCATCGCCACGGCGCCGGACGCGGCGCCCGCGACCTGCTGTGCGTGGCCACCGGCCACCGCGGGGTCGGCGGCGCCCTGGTCCTGGACGGCCGCCTGCACACCGGCAGCTCCGGACTCGCCCTGGAGGTCGGCCACCTCGCCGTCAACCCGGAGGGCCGCCCCTGCCACTGCGGCAGCCGCGGCTGCCTGGACGTGGAGACCGACCCGCTGGCCTTCCTCACGGCGGCCGGGCGGGAACCGGGACCCGAGGTGTCCCTGCTCCAGCAGTCCTACGACCTGATCCGCGAGTACTACGCCGACCCGGCCGTCCGTACCGCCACCGAGACCCTCATCGACCGCCTCGGCCTGGGACTGGCGGGCCTGGTGAACATCCTCAACCCGGACCGCATCATCCTCGGCGGACTCCACCGCGCGCTCCTCGACGCCGACCCCGAGCGGCTGCGCGCGGTCGTCGCCGGGCGCAGCCTGTGGGGCCAGAGCGGCGGGGTGCCGATCCTGCCCTGCGGCCTCGACCACAACAGCCTGGTCGGCGCGGCCGAGTTGGCCTGGCAGCCGGTTCTGGACGACCCGCTCGGCGTACCGGCGTAGGCGACCGGACGTGCCCGCGGCTCAGGGCGCGGGCCGGTCCCCGCCGCTCGGGGCATGGCTGAGGTCGACGACGCAGAAGATGTTGCCGTCCGGGTCGGCCAGGACGACGAAGTCGGGGTCGGGCGGGTACAGGTCCCACTCGACGGCCCGCGCGCCGAGGCCGATCAGCCGCCGCACCTCCGCCCGCTGCTCCTCGGCCGAGTCCGTGAACAGGTCGAGGTGGAGCCGGGGCCGGGGCTCGGGCGGCGAGTCACTGCGCAGGAGCCCGAGGGCCCGCCCCGAGCCGTCCGCGTACTCCAGCGTGCGCCAGGTCTCGCTCTGCCACTCCTCCGCGGCCACCAGCGGCAGCGCGGCCGTCCAGAACGCCACCGCGCGGGGGAGATCCGTGACACCGACGACGGGGATTCCGAGTCTCAGCATGATCCCGACCCTACGTACTGAGCCAGCCCGTTGCCCAGCGACCAGTCCGCGGAGGCGTTCTCGGTGAGGGTGACGAAGACGTTGCGGGGGTCCGTCGCCGCGTACTCCTTTGCGAGTTGGGCGATCCGGCCGTACAGCGCCTCCTTCTGCCGGGTGGTCCGGCCCGCCCGTAGCGTGATCGCCACGAACACGATGTCCGCGTCACGGGGCACGCCGAGGTAGTCGTCGTAGCGCAGGGTGCCGCGGGCGGCGTCGTGCGCGGTCAGAACCTGGAAGCGGTCGTCGGGCGCAATGCCTAGGGTCTCCACCAGGGCGTCGTGGACGGCCCGCCCGAGCGCGCCGAGCCGGTCGTCGTCGGTGCCGCCGCCGTGGGCGTCGATGCGGACGAGGGGCATGAGGGGTCTCCTGTCGGACGGGACCGGGACGGGGGCTGCGGGACGGGGAGTGTCAGTGCCAGTCGACGGCGAACGCCCGCGCCGGGTTGTCGGTGAGGACGCGCCGCACCAGCTCGTCGCCCACGGCGAGCGCGAGCCGGGGAGCCACCCGGCGCAGCAGGTACGGCATCCCCGGGCCCCCGTCGACCGACCGGGCGGACGCCGTGGTCGTGTCGCCGCCGAGCAGCAGCCGGTCTCCGAACCCCGCCTCGGCGAGGTCCCGCACGGCGTCCGGCATCCGCCAGTCGGTGGCGTGGTTCCCCCGCGACGGCCCGTCGAAGGCCAGCCAGCACCCCGACCCGGCGGCCTGCCGGTGCGTCACGGGGTCGGGGGAGCGGTTGAGATGACCGAGGATCACCCGCTGCGGCGGCACACCCAACTCGCCGCACAGCAACTCCAGTACGTCCAGGGCGCCGGTGCCCAGCTCCAGGTGCACGGCGATCGGCGCCCCCGTCGCGTGGTGTGCCTCGGCCGCCGCCGACATGGTCCACCGCGCGTGCGCGTCGAGCGCGTGGAAGCCGCCCGCCACCTTGATCAGTCCGGCGCGGACGCCCGACGTCCCGATGCCCCGGGTCAGTTCGGCCACGAAGACGTCGGCGGCCCGGCCCCGCAGCGCGGCGAGCGTGTCCTGGTCGTAGTGGACGTCCTGGTGCAGTCCCGTGGCGGCCACCACGTGGACGCCGGTCTCCCGGGACAGGGCGGGGAGATCGGCGGCCCGCCGGCCCAGTCCGTACGGCGTCCACTGCACCACCGTGCCGCCGCCCCGCTCCCGGAAGGCAGCCAGCTCCGCCCGTGCCGCCGCGGCGTCGCGCAGTTCCTCGCCGGGCAGCCGGGGGCTTGCGAAGAACAGGTGGTCGTGGGCGTCGCAGACCCCCAACTCCCCGCCGGGCACGTCCCCGAGAACCGTGCGGACGGCGCTCACCACTGGCGTCCCCTCGGCAGCCGGGCCCGCCCCGGCGCGGACAGGTGCAGGACCCGGAAGACCTCGCCCGCCACCCCGTCGGGCGCGTCGCCCGCGTGCAGCGAGAAGTGCACCAGCTCCCAGCGCCCGGTGTCCACGACCGCCGCCGCGAGCAGCGCCCCGTCCACGGCGGCCAGCCGTCCGGTCTCCCGCACCGCGTCCGCCGCCACCGCCGACAGCGGCACCCCCTCCGGCACCCGCTGCCGCCGCAGCACCGCCACCCGCGCGGGGGAGCCGGCGGCGCCGCCCTCCTCGTACGCCAGGCCCGTCCACTGCCGGACCGCGGGCCGGCCGAAGTCGTCGGTGGGCCGCTGGAAGGCGCCCTCCCAGAGGAAGGAGTTCATGCCCTCCACGGTGTGCCACAGGTAGAACGGCGCGTACTGGTTGACCGGCGAACCGTCCTCGCCCCGTTCGCGGATCAGATACGCCTTGAGCCCGAGACCGGGCCAGTCGTCCAGCAGGTGCCCGGTGCGGGACACGCGCTCCCTGATGACGTCCATCGGGTAGTCGGCGGGCAGGGTGAAGCCGTACTGCATGGCGTGCATCGGATGCCCCCTCAGGCGTGCGGGTGGTCCTCGTGGGCGACGTGGGCGCCCCACTCGGCGGTCGTGCCGTCCCCGGCGGCCTCCACGACCGCGAGGTGGCTCATGAAGGTGCGCGGCCCGGCTCCGTGCCAGTGCCACTCGCCCGGCTCGATCCACACGGTGTCGCCCGCGCGTACGGTCTCCACCGCACCGCCCCCGCGTCGCACCCGGCCCTCGCCCTGAAGGATGTGCAGGACCTGGCCATGCGGATGGCGGTGCCAGGCGGTGTGCGCGCCCGGCGCGAAGTGGACGTGGAACATACGGAGCCGGGAGGGGGCCGGGGGCGCGGCGATCTCGTCGAGCCACACCGTGCCGGTGAAGTTCTCGGCCGGGCCCCGCTCGGTTCCGGGGTGCTGTCGGGTGATGTGCACGGGTCGTCGAACTCCTTTACGCGGTGGCGTTCTTGTGGGGCGCGAGCAGCGAGAGCAGCCCCCGGACGCCCGCGTCGAAGGCGGCGGGCGAGCCGGACGCGCGGGCCAGCACATAGCCGCCCTGGACGGTCGCGACGACCGCCGCCGCGATCTCCTCCCCGTCCAGCGAGGGCGCGAACTCGCCCTGCTCCCGGCCCTCCTCCACCAGCTGGGCGATCTGCTCGCGCAGCCAGTCGAGGGTCTCGTCCACCGGGGCGCGCAGGGCGGCGTCGGCGATCACGTCGGGATCCATCGTCAGACGCCCGACCGGGCACCCGCGCAGCACGTCGCGCTCGCGCCGCAGATACGCCTCGATGCGCTCGTACGGCGTCCCCGGACCGGCGAGCACGGCCCCGGCGGCGGCCCGCATCTCCTCGGCGGTGCGCCGGATCGCGGCGAGCGCGAGGTCGGGCTTGCCCTTGAAGTGGTGGTACATACTGCCCTGCCCGGCCTCGGCCCGCTCCAGGATCGCCTTGGGGCTCGTGCCGACATACCCGCGCTCCCACAGCAGCTCGCGGGTGGACTCGATCAGCCGTTCCGAGGTGCTCATGCGCTCACTGTACATACTAGTAGTTACAGAAGTCGAGCGCCCGATGGAGCAGGGCGAGGGGCAGGGCGAGGGGCGGGGAGAAGCAGACGCGGACCGCCGGAGTACTCCCCGCGTCGTACCCGCACTGCCGCTGGCCGTACGACGACCGGGACCCCCTCCCGGGGCGAGGCTCGGAAGCGACACAAGGGACATCGCGACCGAGGAGTTGGACGACATGGAGACCCTGGCACAGTTCGGCGACGGCGGGCCCGGCCCGTGGATCCTGCTCTTCCCGGTGATCTGGGCACTGGTCATCGGCGGCGTCATCACCCTGCTGCGCCGCACGGTGTGGCGCGGACGCCGCGGCCCCGGGCGGCCGCGCACCGTCGAGGACAACTCGCCCATCACGGTGCTCGGCCACCGCTTCGCCTCCGGCGAGATCGACGAGGACGAGTACTGGCGCCGGCTGTCCGTGCTGGACGAGCAGTTCGGCCGGACGGGCAAGGGCGGTGCGGCATGACCACGACGACCGTCACCCGGGCAGCCGCCCGGGTCGTGGACGCCGTGAAGGTGTACGGCGGTGGCGACACCGCCGTACGCGCCCTCGACGGCGTCAGTGTCGACTTCCCGGCCGGCCGCTTCACCGCCATCATGGGGCCCTCCGGCTCCGGCAAGTCCACCCTCATGCACTGCGCCGCGGGACTCGACACGCTCACCTCGGGCACCGCCCGCATCGGCGACACCGACCTGAGCACCCTCGACGACCGCCGGCTCACGCTCCTGCGCCGCGACCGCGTCGGCTTCGTGTTCCAGGCGTTCAACCTGGTGCCGACGCTGACCGTCGCCGAGAACATCACCCTCCCCCTCGACCTGGCCGGCCGCCGGGGCGACACCGAATGGGTCGACGCGCTGATCGACGTCGTCGGACTGCGCGACCGCCTCCACCACCGGCCGGCCGAACTCTCGGGCGGACAGCAGCAGCGAGTCGCCGTGGCCCGCGCCTTCGCCGGGCAGCCGGACGTGGTCTTCGCCGACGAGCCCACCGGCAACCTCGACTCCCGCTCCGGCGGCGAGGTGCTGGGCCTGCTCGGCCGCACCGTCCGCCAGACCGGCCGCACGGTCGTCATGGTCACCCACGACCCGGTCGCCGCCGCGCACGCGGACGAGGTCGTCTTCCTCGCGGACGGACGCCTCGTCGACCGCATGGACGCACCGACCGCCGACAAGGTCCTGGACCGGATGAAGGCCTTCGAGGTGCCGTCATGAACGCTCCCGTCCCCGTCCGGCTGAGCGTCTCGTCGCTCAGAGCCCACAAGCGGCGCTTCGCCGGGACGTTCCTCGCCGTGGTCCTCGGCGTCGCCTTCCTGACCGGCACCCTGGTCATGGGCGACACGCTCCGCGCGAGCTTCGACACCATGTTCGGCAACGCGGCCGGCGGCACCGATGCCGTGCTGCGCAGCGCCGACGCCATCACCACCCCGGGCGAGAGCCAGGGCGTACGGCAGCCGGTCGGCACCGACCTGGTGCGGACCGTCGAGCGGGTGCCCGGCGTCGCGGCCGTCGCCCCCAGCATCCAGGGCGCGGGCCAGCTCGTCGGCGCGAACGGCGACCCGATCGGCGGCCAGGGCCCGCCCACCCTGGCCGGCAACTGGATCACCGACACCGAGCTGAACCCGTACCGCCTCGCCGAGGGCCGCGCCCCGCAGCAGTCCGGCGAGGTCGTCGTCAACCGCGGCGCCGCCGAGAAGGGCGGCCTGGCGATCGGCGACACCACCACGCTGCGCACCCCCGACCCCGTCCAGGTCACGATCGTGGGTCTCGCCACCTTCGGCGGCGAGGACGGCATGGCCCAGGTGACCTTCACCGGCATGACCCGGGCCGACGCCGAGAAGTACCTCACCGCGCGGCCGGGTGAGGCGGCGAGCATCCAGGTGCGGGCCGGGGCGGGCGTCGGCCAGCGGGAACTCGTCGACCGGCTCACCCCCGTACTGCCCGACGGCGTCGAGGCCATCACGGGGCAGGAGTCGGCGGCGGAGAACACCGACATGATCTCCAGCCAGTTCCTGACCCTCTTCACGACCTTCCTGCTCGTCTTCTCCGGCATCGCCCTGCTGGTCGCGACCTTCTCGATCCACAACACCTTCGCCATCGTGGTCGCCCAGCGCACCCGCGAGAACGCCCTGCTGCGCGCCCTCGGCGCCTCCCGCCGCCAGGTCACCGCCGCCACCCTCGTCGAGGCGGCCGTCGTGGCCGTGACCGCGTCCGCCGCCGGGCTCGCGGGCGGCATCGGCATCGCGGCCGGACTCCAGGCCCTCTTCCCGGCGATCGGCTTCCCCTTCCCCGAAGGTGCCCTGGTGATCAGCGCGCTGTCGCTGCTGCTCCCGCTCGCCGTCGGCGTCGTGGTCTGCCTCGGCTCCGCCCTGCTGCCCGCGGCCCGGGCCGGCCGCACCGCACCCCTGGCCGCGCTGCGCGAGACGGCCGTCGACACCTCCGGCGCCTCCCGCGCGCGGGCGGTCACCGGCACGGCGCTGCTCGCGCTCGCCCTCGCGGTGACACTCGTCGGGGTCCTGCTCTCCCCGTCCGTGTGGCTGGCGGGACTGGGCGCCGTCCTCGCCCTGGCCGCCTTCGTGGTGCTCGGCCCGGTCGCCTCCACCACTGCCGTACGCGTCCTCGGAGCCCCGCTGGACCGGCTGCGCGGCGTCACCGGCGTCCTCGCCCGGCGCAACGCCCTGCGCAGCCCCAAGCGCACGGCGGCCACCGCCGGGGCACTGATGATCGGCGTGGCGGTCGTGTCGCTGTTCACCGTGTTCGGGGCCTCGCTCAAGGCGACCATGGACCAGACCGTCTCCCGGTCCTTCGCGGGCGACGTCGCCGTCAGCGCGCCGTCCTTCGGCGCGGGCGGCAGCGGCCTCAGCCCGCGGCTGGCGGGCGCGGTCCAGGAACTGCCCGAGGTGGACACCGCCGTCGGCCTCGGCCGGGGCGTCGCGGAAGTGGACGGCGAGGGACGGGCGTTGACCGTCACCGACCCGGTCGCCCTGAACCGCACCTTCGACCTGGGCGCCGTCCACGGCTCACTGGACGGCCTCGGCACCGACGGCATCGCGGTCACCGAGAGCGAGGCGGACAAGCGGGGGCTGACCACCGGCGACACCACGCGGCTCACCTTCACCGACGGGCGCAGCGGCACCTTCACCGTCCGCGCGGTCTACGGACACTCCGAACTCGCCGGCGACTACGTCATCACCCGCGCGGCCTGGGCCCCGCACCGCACCCAGGACTCCGACACACTGGTCGCCGTCGCCTTCGAGGACGGCGTGAGCGCGGACGCGGGCAAGGCGGCGGTCGAGAAGGTCGCCGGCCAGTACGGCAACCCGGAGGTGCAGACCCGTGACGAGTACGCCGAGTCCTCGGCGGGCGGCATCGACATGATGCTGACCCTCGTCTACGCGCTGCTCGCCCTCGCGGTGCTCATCGCCCTGCTCGGCATCGCCAACACCCTCACCCTGGCCGTCCACGAGCGCACCCGTGAACTCGGCCTGCTGCGCGCCGTCGGGCAGACCCGGGCCCAGCTGCGGGCCATGGTCCGCTGGGAGTCCGTCCTGGTCGCCGCCTTCGGCACGGTCGGCGGGCTCGGCCTCGGCGCCTTCCTCGGCTGGGTCCTCGTGGCGGCCTCCGACGGTGCCTCGGACAGCGCCTTCGCCTTCGCCGTGCCGCCCGCGCAGCTCGCGGTGGTGGCCCTGGTCGGCCTCGCGGCCGGTGCCCTGGCGGGTTTGCGCCCGGCCCGGCGGGCATCCCGCCTGGACGTACTGCGCGCCGTCGCCACGGAGTAGCCCGCGCCGGTCCGTTGATCCCCCGGCGAACCCGGCCGCCGGTGCGGCACCCGCCCTTCACCTCACGGCGAGTGCCGCACCGGCGCGGGGAGCCGGGCCGCGGGCAGGAACACGCCGGACGCCGACGGAACCCAGTCCCGCGCCGGCCGCTCACTGGCCGACAAGGCGGGCTCGGCAAGACGGGATGCGTCCGTCTCGACCGGGCCCGCCGCCGCTTGCGGCCGCGTGCCACTGCCCGCCCTCGCCCCCGTACCGCGTCCTTCCGGACGGCCGACGCGCCGTCAGGGCCCGCACCGACCTCGCCGGTCGTCGACCGCCCAAGACGCGAACCCGCGTTCCGGGCGTCGCCGGAACCGTGACGCACGGTCCGCGGCAGCGGACGGTCACCGCCCGGTCAGCCTGCAACGGCCGACCGGGCGGGAGCGGGTTGGGGGCTGCCGAGGCCGACCTCGTGCTCGACCTCGGCGAACGCGGCGGCCGGCACCTCCTCGACCAGACGGCGCGGCGGGCGGGCCGACACGGGTGGCGCGGTGACCGGCGCGGCGGTCACGGCCGTCGGGAGCGTGAACCAGACGACCTTGCCGGACTCGCCGTCCGGCCGGGCGCCCCAGCACTCGCTCATCGCGGCCACCATGGCGAGCCCGCGCCCACACGTGGCGAGGGGCTCGGCGTCGTCCACGACGGGCAGTCGCGCATCGTGGTCGCGCACCGAGACCGTCAGCCGGTCCAGGAGCAGTTCTATCTCCACGGTGCACGTCTTGTCGGGCCGCGCATGCAGATGGACATTGGTCAGCAACTCCGTCACGCCGAGCACCGCACGGTCGATCAGGAGATCCATATGCCAGTAGCGCAATTGCGCAGATACGATTCTGCGGACCTGGCCGATCCGCGACGGCAGGGCTTGGAGCTCCACCGTGCAGTGTCTGCTTGGGTGAGTGATCACGGCTGCGACTCCCCGACATAGAGGTCCGGAAGAACACGGAGTTCGGATCCAGCGAGCCGCACGTGGCGCACGTCGCCCGCTGTCATGGCCGGCGGGCTGGTTCGCAGCGTTATCGCCGGTAAACCCAGAGTGACGTGAGACCAGCGTGACGCAAGGGGTGAGGCACCGCAAGTTACGGACATCTCTCAGGCGCGGCGTCCGGCCGCCCTGCGCACCGCCTCGATGAAGCGGCCGGCCGCGGGAGGCCCCGGTTCCCCGGGGGCCGGGTCGCGCTCGCCGAGGGTCAGCAGGTACCGCTTCCCGTCGAGGTCGGCCAGCGCCCGGTCCTGCGGGGCGAACCACGGGCGGGAGACGCGCACCGCCTGCACCGGCGCGCTGTCTATCTCGCTGCCGTAGCTGGTCAGCAACTCCACCCGGCCACCGCTGATCCGGACCGTCCCGGCCCGGGTGAGCGAACGCAGCCGCTTGCCGATCCGCACCCCCGTGGCCCTGAACTCCGGCTCCGTCATGGCCGTCGCCCCCTCGTGCGCGTCGGTTCCGCCGCTGGCAGTCTGCCCGCACCACGCTCCGAGCACCAGTACGCGCCGGTCCTTTCCGGAGGCGACCGGAGCACTCGCGCGAATGCGCCCCCCGTCGCGCCCCCCGCCGCGTCGACCCCCGTACCCCAGGGGTGCCTTTGAGGCCCCCAAAGGGGCGTTTATGCAGGTGAGAAGCGTGTGCAAGATGTTTATGATCCAGGTGTCGGCCGCGCTGTCCGCCGTCGGCGCGCAGCGTAAGGAGCCCCGAAGTGAGCACTGACCGACAGACCGGCACCGGCACCGGCACCACCCTCGACGTCGACCACAGCGACGCCTCCTACCGTGCCTGGCTGAAAGAGGCCGTCCGCAAGGTGCAGGCCGACGCCAACCGCTCGGCCGACACCCACCTGCTCCTGTTCCCGCTCCCCGAGCACTGGGGCATCGACCTGTATCTGAAGGACGAGTCGACCCACCCGACCGGCAGCCTCAAGCACCGGCTCGCCCGCTCCCTGTTCCTCTACGGCCTGTGCAACGGCTGGATCCGGCCGGACCGCCCGGTGATCGAGGCGTCCAGCGGCTCGACGGCCGTCTCCGAGGCCTACTTCGCGAGCCTGATCGGCGTCCCCTTCATCGCCGTCATGCCCCGGACGACGAGCACCGAGAAGATCCGGCTGATCGAGTTCCACGGCGGACGGTGCCACTTCGTGGACGACTCCCGGCGGATGTACGAGGAGTCGGCCCGCCTCGCGGCGGAGACCGGCGGCCACTACATGGACCAGTTCACCTACGCCGAACGCGCCACCGACTGGCGCGGCAACAACAACATCGCCGAGTCGATCTTCCGTCAGCTGCGGCTGGAACGGTATCCCGAGCCGTCCTGGATCGTCGCCACGGCCGGCACCGGCGGCACCTCGGCGACCCTCGCCCGCTACGTCCACTACATGCAGTACGACACCCGCGTCTGCGTCGCCGACCCGGACAACTCCTGTTTCTTCGAGGGCTGGACCACCGGCGACCCCGACGTGGCCTGCGACCGCGGCTCCCGCATCGAGGGCATCGGCCGGCCCCGGATGGAACCGAGCTTCGTACCCGGCGCGATCGACCGCATGATGAAGGTGCCGGACGCGGCCAGCGTCGCGGCCGTCCGGTCGCTGGAGCGGGCCATCGGCCGCAAGGCGGGCGGCTCCACCGGCACCGGGCTGTGGAGCGCGTTGAAGATCGTCGCGGAGATGGTGGCGGCGGGGGAGCGGGGCAGCGTCGTGACACTGCTGTGCGATCCGGGGGACCGGTACCTCGACAAGTACTACTCGGACGCCTGGCTCGCCGAACAGGGCCTCGACATCGAGCCGTACACGGCGGCGATCGAGTCCCTGCTGCGCACCGGCAGCCTGCTCGACTGAGCCGGTCGCCGGTCGCCGGTCGCCGGTTGCCGGGCTACGGCCGCCGCAGTCGCCGGTCCAGCGAGGTGACCGCGCTCCGGAACGCCCGCCCCAGCCCCGGCCGCGCCCGGTCGAGCACGAAACGGAACGGCGCCGTACCGTCCGCCGCGAACGTCCAGCGCACCCGGGTCCCGGTCCCGGCCGGTGTCAGGCGCCACTCCTCGAGCATGGCCCGGGCCCCCGGCACGTTGGTGACGTCGACGCGGTAGGCGTACACGTCGGACCGCTCGGCCGCCAGCACCGTCTCCACGAAGCGCGCACCGCCCCTGAGCCGGATCTCGCGCCCCGCGCCCTCACCGATGGGCCGGGCGAACGTCACCGCCGAGAACCACGCGGTCCAGCCCGGCACGTCCTCGGCCAGGGCGCGGAAGACGGCGTCCGGAGCGGCGGCGACCTCGCGCGCGAAGACCAGGCGTACCGGTGCCGTCTCGACGAAGTCGAGACCCACCGGACGCAGACGGCGAGCCATGGACCACCCCCTGGTGCGAAGCCGCGCGCGGCGGACGATCGGCTGGGTGGCGCCACGATAGACCCGGGCGCGCCGGGTGTCAGCGGGGCGGGCGCCCGACGGCAGGCCCGCGCACGGCCGACGCCGACGTCAGTCGGCCTCGGGCTCCGGCTCGCCCGCCACGACCAGCCCGAGGTGCTCGGCGACCTCCGCGCGGGCATCCGCCGCCAGGCCGGAGTCGGTGACGAGCGTGTCCACCTGCTCCAGCGCTGCGAAGGAACTCAAACCCACGACACCCCACTTGGTGTGGTCCGCGACCACCACGACACGCCGTGCCGACTGCACCAGCCGCCGGTTCGTCTCGGCCTCCGCGAGGTTCGGCGTGGACAGGCCGGCCTCGGCCGATATGCCGTGCACGCCCAGGAACAGCACGTCGAAGTGGAGCGTCGCGATCGCCTGGTCGGCGACCGGGCCCACCAGCGAGTCGGAGGGCGTGCGCACACCGCCGGTGAGCACCACCGTCGCCCCGCCCTGCCGCGCCCCCGAAGTACGCTGCGCCACGTGGAACACGTCGGCCACCCGCACCGAGTTGGTGACCACCGTCAGCTCCGGCACGTCCACCAGCCGGTGCGCCAGCGCGTACGTCGTCGTACCGCCCGACAGGGCGATCGCGGCGCCCGGCGCGACCAGCTCCGCCGCGGCCCGCGCGATGTCCTCCTTGGCGGTCGGCTCCAGCCCCGACTTGGCCTCGAACCCCGGCTCGTGCGTGCTCGCCTCGGCCACCGGGACCGCGCCGCCGTGCACCTTCTCCAGCACACCCTGCCGGGAGAGCGCGTCCAGGTCGCGGCGGACCGTCATGTCCGACACGCCGAGCTTGCGGGTCAGCTCGTTGACCCGGACCCCGCCCCGGCGGCGCACCTCGTCCAGGATCAGGGCGCGCCGCTGCTCCGCGAGGAGGTTCGGATTCTCACTCACGTACGCCCCGGTCCTTTCGCCGCAAAACCGTCCGACACGCCGCCGCACGCGCTCTGATGAGGACTTCTCCCCGCACCCGTGCGCGGATGTCCCATCCTCGCACGCCCCGCCGCGGCCCGCGCCACCGCCCGTCCCGGGCGCCCTCGGGCACCCGGATCGGGGAGATTCCGTGCCGAAGGGTGTACGACGTCCGCGGACGGGAGATCCTTGTGCCCGCACGGACAGAGCCGACGGCACGTCACGGGGGAGTGCGGACAGTGAAGAAGGCGCAGGAACGGGCCGGGACGGGCGGGCGCGACGCGAGAAGCGGCACCGCCCTGGAACTCCTGGTCCACGGAGTGGGCGGTACGACACCCACCGAGATGCTGGACGACCCGCGGACCGTGCGGATCACCGGCGACCACGTCGCGGCCGTCTTCCGGCGCACCGAGGACGCCGACGCCGAGTCCCGGCCCGAGGACTACCGGGGCCGGCCGGTCCCCGAGGCCTACGTCTGGTGCAACCTGACCTCCGGCAACGGCGCCCGAGCCCTGTGGCTGCTGCTCCTGCCCTTCATGGTGGTCAACATCGCCCACTGGATGCGGCCCGCCGCCCACGGCCGGATCCGCACGGTCCGCCTCTACGGACTGCTGCTGCGGCTCGCGGGCCTGACCCTGACGGTGCTGCTGGTCGCCGCCGCCTGCGAGGTCGCCCTCGACCTCGTGGCCTGGCAGTGCGCGGGCACGCGCGCGTGCGCCGAGCGGCACTCCTGGCTGGGCTTCCTGTCGCCGGCGCTGTCGGACGGCGGCTGGTGGAGCACGCCCGGCCGCAGGCTCGCCCTCGCGGCCGCGGTGCCCTCCGCCCTGACCGGGCTGCTGTGGTACCTCTCGCTGCGCACCTGGCGGGCGTACGAGTCCCAGCAGCCGATGGACCGCGAGGCCGGCTCCGAGGAGGAACCCCGCCGCGCCGCGCTGAGCCGCCCCGGGTTCTGGTACGGGCGCCGCCTGGTGGCCCGGCTGCGCGCCGCGCACACCGCCGCCGGTCTGCTGACCGTCGCCGTGGGGGTGGCCGCCCCGGCCGCCCGCTTCGACCACCGGCCGGGCGGGCCCGCGCTGCTCGACACGCTCGGATGGGCGCTGCTTGCGGTGATGGCCGCGGGGGCGGTCGCCGTGGTCGCGGTGGTGTGCCGCCGCGGCCGCAGCGAGCGGCTCATCGACCGGACACTCGACGAGCACCTCGTCCGCCGCCTGCCGCTCGCCGCCCTCCTCCTGTTCCTCCTCGCCCTGCTCTACGGCGGCTGGTCCCGCCCGGACTGGACCTCGGACGGCCGGCTGTCCGGGAACACCGCCTTCGGCGGCATCGCCCTGGTCCAGGGACTGCTGGTCGTCGCCCTGGCCGTGGTCGCCCACCTGCTCCACCGCAGCCGCCCCGACGTCCGCGCCGCGATCCGCGGCCTCGGCGGCCCCGCCGTCGCCATGCTGGCCTGCGCGCTGGGCGGCGTGATGTCCGGCGGCGTCGCCCAGCGCGTCGCCGACTGGATGGACGGCACCGGCACCTCCCTCGACGGCCCGCCCGTCCTGCTGACCTGGCAGGCCTCCGTCATCCCGCCGCTGCTCGTCGTCGTCCTGCTGATGTGCGCCGCGCTCGCCCTGCACACCCTGCGCCTGGCCCGCGCGGAACGGGACGCCGTGGAAGGCGACCACCCGGGGGAGGCCGGGGACCCGGGGCGCACCCGGCGCATCGCCCTCGCCCGCGCCATGGCCACCCTCACCGACCGGGCGCCCCTCCTCGTCGCCATCACCTCCGCCGCCACCCTGCTCCTGGGCGCCGGAGCCCTGGTGGGCGCCCTGACGACCGGCCGGGTGCCCGGCGAGGCCGCGCGCGGCACGTACGCCGTGGTCCAAGGGGCCGCGCAGACCGCGCAGGATCTGGGGTCCTGGCTGATCGGCCTCGGCTTCATACTGTTCGTCACCTGGGGCAGGCGCGCCTACAAGGACGCCTCCGCGCGGCGCACCATCGGCATCCTGTGGGACGTCGGCACCTTCTGGCCGCGCGCCGCGCACCCCTTCGCACCGCCCTGCTACGCCGAGCGCGCGGTGCCCGACCTGACCTGGCGGATGGCGACCTGGACCCGCGCCACCGGCGGCCGGCTGGTCATCTCCGGGCACTCGCAGGGCAGCGTCCTCGCCGCCGCCGCGTCCTGGCAGCTCGAACCGTCCGCCCGCGGACGCGTCGCCCTGCTCACCTACGGCTCCCCGCTGGAGCGGCTGTACGGCCGCTGGTTCCCGGCCCACTTCGGACCCGACGCGCTCGCCTCGCTGCACGAGGAGGTCGACTGCTGGCGCAACCTCTACCGGCGCACCGACCCCATCGGCGGCCCGATGCGGCTGCCGGGCGACGCGGGCCCCGCCGTGGACCGCGCACCCCTCAGGGACCCGCTGACGTACGGCCGGACCGAACTCCACCCGCTGCCGGCGCCGATCCTCGGCCACTCCGACTACCAGGCCGACCCGGTCTTCGCCGAGGAACGCGGACGGCTGCTGGCCCGGTTGCACCCGGAGCTGCCGGCACCGCGCCACACCGGGGGCGCCGCCGCCCCCGTCCCGGCGGCCGACGGCACGGCGGGGGACTGCTAGTACGCGGGGGACTGCCAGGACCCGGCCCGGCGCCCCGCCCCGGCTCCGCTACGGCAGCCCGGGCAGGTCCTCGGGGTACAGCAGCGTCAGGTCGTCCGTGCTGGGGTCGGCCAGCTGGGCGACCCGGCTCGCGTGCCGCTCCACCATCGCCTCGAAGGTCTGGCGGGCGGTGCGGCCGTTGCCGAAGGCGGGACCCTTGGGGATCTCCGTGAAGTACTTCGTCAGCGCCTCGGGCGTGCCCGGCGCCAGCCGGTACTCGTGCTCGTCGGCCTGCTGCTCCACGATCCGCAGCAGCTCCCCGGGGCCGTAGTCGCCGAAGGTGATGGTGCGTGAGAAACGGGACGCCACGCCGGGGTTGACGGACAGGAAGCGCTCCATCTCCGCCGTGTACCCCGCGACGATCACGACGACGGACTCCCGCTGGTCCTCCATCAGCTTGACCAGCGTGTCGATGGCCTCCTTGCCGAAGTCCCGGCCCGCGTCCTCGGGGGAGAGCGCGTACGCCTCGTCGATGAACAGCACGCCGCCGTGCGCCCGCTGGAACGCCTCCTGGGTGCGGATCGCCGTGGACCCGATGTGCTCGCCCACCAGGTCCACCCGGGACACCTCGACCAGGTGACCCTTGTCCAGCACGCCGAGCGAGGCGAGGATCTCGCCGTACAGCCGGGCGACCGTCGTCTTGCCGGTGCCGGGGGAGCCGGTGAAGACCAGGTGCCGCTTGACCGACGCGGCCTTCAGGCCCGCCCGCTGCCGGCGCCGGCCCACCTCGATCATGTCGGTCAGCGCCCGTACCTCGCGCTTGACGCTGTCCAGGCCCACCAGGGCGTCCAGCTCGCCCAGGACGGCCTTGGAGGTCCGGGCAGGGTCCGGCGCGGCGGCGGCCGCGATCAGCGGCTCCTGCTCGGTGGTGCGCTGCCCGGGGATCGAGCCCAGCAGACCCGGGGACTGGGCCGCTGTCTGCACCACCGGCTCGGGCGCGGCGGGCGCCGTCAGGCCGGTGCTCTCGTCGCCGGTGCAGTCCTCGACGAGCGGCCCGGAGTCGTACGCCGTGTCGGGGCCGCCGTCCGCGAACTCGTAACCGCCGCGCGCGCACCGCTCCGTGCGGCACTTCCGCAGCGTCGTACGACAGCCGTCGATCACGTGGAAGCCGTAACCGGCGCTGCCGGTCACCCGGCAGTTCAGGAAGCTGCCGCGGCCTCCGGCCGACACGTACACGCCCGCCTCGGACGGTGAGTCGACCGTGCAGCGCTCGATGGTGGGGTCGGCGCCCTTGGTGACGATCACACCGGTGCGATTGCCGTCCAGGGTGCAGTTGTTCAGGGTGCCGCCGCTGCCGTGGTCGCGGAACCAGGCGCCCGTGGCGGCGTCCCGGATGCGGCAGTCGTCGAGCTGCGCGGTGGCGCCGTCGCTCACCGACACGGCGGTGTTGCGCACCTGGGAGAGGTCGCTGTCGACGACGTCCACGCGCGAGCCGCGGTCCAGGACGAACAGCGCGTCCGGCACGTCGTGCACCCGGCAGGAGTCGAGCACCGCGGTGGCGCCGTCACTGACCCAGACCGCCGGGTAGTCGCCGGTGCTGTCGAAGATCTCGCACTGGTTGGCGTCGACCCGCGTGCCCGGGTCCCACACCGACAGGCCGTTGCGCCCGAACTGCCGCACGCTGGTGCGGGTCAGGGTGAGGACCGAGCGGGACCTGAGGTCGACCGCGTTCTCCGGGATGTCGTGGATACGGCAGTCGGCGAGGGTGAGCACCGCGTCCGTGTCCAGCGTGACACCGTCGCCGGTGGTGCGGTGCACGTCGCAGTCGGTCAGGTGGGCCGTGGCCCGGGCGGTCACCTGCACGCCGCTGCCGCGGACCTCGTAGACCTCGCAGCCCACGGCCTCCAGGGCGGAGCCCTCGCCCGTCGCCGTCAGTCCCGAACCCGCCGCGTGGTGCACCCGGCAGCGCTCCAGCCGGGGATGGGCTCCGGAGCGCACCGCGACGCCCGCCTGGCCGGCCGCGACCACCTCGCACTCCTCGAACACGCCGCCCCCGCCGTCCAGGACGGCGATGCCGACACCGGCCGGATTGTCGACGGTGCAGCGCCGCACCGTGGGACGCGCGCCGCCGCGCACCTCTATCCCGGAGGCGGAACGCGCGACGACCCTGAGGCCCAGCAGCTCCGGCGTACCGTCCTCCACCAGGACCGCGGGCGCCGCCGCGTCCTGGCCCTCGACGTGCAGGTCCTGGATCACCGCCGAGGCGCGCACGGTCAGCGGGACGCCGTCGGCCGGCGCGATGCGCACCGAACCCTGGGCGCCGTCGGGCCCGCGCAGGGTCACCGCCCGCTGGACGACGAGGTTCTCCCGGTAGGTCCCGGGGGCGACGGTGAGGACGTCACCGTCGGCCGCGGCCTCCAGGGCGGCGGCGAGCGATGCGTACTCACCCGTGCGGCGCCGCCACCGCGAGGTGCCGGTGTGCGTCACCTGGACCGTGCCCTGTGCCATGGCGTTGCTGTGCCCCCACCTCGTCGTACGCGGGTCGTCGCCGATTCGGTTCGGCCGGTCCACCGTAGCGTGCGCGCAGGTGGTGAGTTGACCGGAGGCACAAGCCCGTCAACTGCCCGCGCCGGTCCTGCCCCAGTCCGGCCCCGCCCGCTCCCACTCCTGCTCCAGGCGCGCGTACCGGCGGCGGACCAGGCGCCGGACCACTGTGCGCCGGACGGCCTCCACGAGGGCCGCCACCGCCACCGCGGTGCCCGTCCCGGCGAGCACCGCGTGGGTGGTCGCGGTCTCGGCGTCCAGCGGGCGGGCGACCTCACGGCCCCGCGCGTCCGTCCACATCGCGAACCGGTCGCCGCCGTCCGGGCGGTCGATGCCCACCAGGACGGGGCCCTGGTGCCGCGAACCGTCCGGCCCGGTCCAGGCGGCGAGGACACGGCTGCGCAGCTCCTCGCCGGAGGCGGCACCCTCCGGGTCGACGGCCAGGGGCGAACGCTCCAGGGCGCGGAGCACGGTGGCCGTCACCCGGTGCCGGGACTCGTGCTGCTCGCGCACCGACCGCTGCAGGGCGTTCTGCGCCGCACCGCCAGCGAGCACGCCGATCAGGGGCGCCACGGACAGGATCAACAGCAGTGCCGTCAGGGCCACCCAGGCCTCGGCCAGGTCGGTCCCGCGGCGCAGCGGATTGCCCCTCCAACGCCACAGACCTCTGATCGCCCGCACACACGGACCCCCTTCCCGCTCCGCTCCACCCCCGTCGAGCCGTTCACGCGGATCCCGGGCGGACCGGACCGAGGGGGGTACGCCGTCCCCGCTCGGTGGCCCGTCACGGCCGGGTTCTCATGAACCTCTCATGAACCCCAACGCGCGGACCCCGCACCGGGTTCCCGTTACCGGGCTGTTTGTCCGGAACTCGGGCACGGTCCGGGCGAGCGCGGGCTCCTCACTCGACGATCCGCACCGGGTCGCCGACCCGGACCGTGCCCGGGCCGAGGGGGACCAGGTTCTGCCCGAAGACCAGCTTGCCGTCGACGCGGCGGTGCCGGCCGAGGCTGTGCAGGGGCTCGGCGCCGCGGTCCGCGGTGCCCTGGTCGGTGGTCGTCACGACGCACCGCCCGCACGGCTTGGCGACCCGCAGCACGACCTCGCCGACGGCGAGGCGGGACCAGCGGTCCTCGGCCCAGGGCTCGGTGCCGGAGACGACCAGGTTCGGCCGGAAGCGGTCCATGGGCAGGGGGCCCTCGTGCGCGTGCTCGCCCCGCGCGATCAGGCAGTTGAGGGCGTCGAGCGAGGCGGTGGTGGTCAGCAGCAGCGGAAAGCCGTCCGCGAAGGAGACGGTCTCGCCCGGCAGCGCGTACGCCGGGTCAACGGGCCTGCGGGTGGCGGGATCGTCCAGATACACCAGCCGGACGTCGGCTCCGAGCAGCGCGCTGCACCAGGCGTGCGCGGCCGCGTCCTCGGCCGGGAGCGCCTCGACCTTGTCCCGGAAGATCTGCACCACCACGGCGCCCACCGCGCGCGGGACCGGTACCGCGAGCGGCGCCATGCCGGGCGCGGACAGCCGTACGCCGCCGCCGGGCAGAAGCTCGGCGGCGGCCAGGGCGAGGCGCGGCTGCCGGCGTTGCGTGACGACCTTTCCCCCGTCGTCGATCAGCATCCAGCGTCGGTCTCCGGTCGGCCCCCAGGGCTCCACGACGGCCTCCTGGAGCGACTGGCTCCGGAACGCCTTGACCGGATGGACGTGGATCGACTGCAGTCGCGCGTACCCCATGAGGTCATCGTGCCAGGTGGCACCGACAACCAGGAGGACGGCTCAGTAGCCGCGGTACTGCTGCTGGTTGTACGGATCCTGGTACGGCGCGGGCGCCGGCCGGGGAGCCGCGGGCCGCATCGCCTCGTACCCCGCGGGGCCGGGCGCTCCCGGGCGGGGCGGCTGCGGCTGCTGGGGGCCGGGGTAGCCGCGAGGCGCGGTCGCCTGGTGCGGGATGTACGCGGCGGGCGCCTGCTGCAGCGGGGCGGGCTGCGGGGCCTGCTGCGGGTATCCGTAGGAGGGCTGCGAGGGGCCCGCCGGGAGGGCGGGCAGGGCGGACGGCAGCGCGGGCAGATGGCTGCTGCTCGGCATGTCGTACGCGGCGGGGACCCGGATCGGGGCGATCTGCGGTGTGCCCCGTTCGGCCACGAGCGAGTCGTAGATCGGGGTGTCCGGGAAGGAGGCGGAGTAGTAGCCGCCGCCATAAGTGGAGCGGGGGGAGGTCATGGCCATAAGTTAAGCCCACGATGTGCTGGTTGGGGAGACCGATAAGAGGGTTGTTTTCCGTGTCCGCAGTGACCGGGCATCCCCAATGCGAGCGAACTTGGCAAAATAGGGCGTCACGCCACGCGATTTTGCGGTAAAGGCCGAGTTCCGGGCGGGTTACCGGCGGTTGGCCGAACCTTCTGCCGGACTCTTCGTTCAGGGACGGGCGGCCCGGAGAATAGGTTGTGCGTCAGGAACTCGACGATTCGCCGGGACAAGACTCGGCTCGGTGACACGTGATGGGGGCGGACATGTCAATGTCGAAAGGATCGAACACCCCGGTGCCGACGACGGCGCTGCGGGTCGAACTGGGCTGGCGATCCGGCCCCGGCGTGCCCGACGCGGACGCCTCCGCCCTCCTGCTGGTCGGCGGCAAGGTCCGTTCCGACGCGGACTTCGTCTTCTACAACCAGCCGGCCCACGCCTCCGGCTCGGTCCGCCACGAGGGCAAGCGGGACGCCGGCGGCCGGGTGACCGACAGCCTGCTCGTCGACCTCACGCGCGTGGAGCCCGCGATCGAGACGGTGATCCTCGCCGCCTCCTCGGACGGCGGAGCGTTCGGGCAGGTCCCCGATCTGTACATCGAGGTGCGCGACACCGCGCGGAACACCGTCGTGGCCCGTTTCGACAGCCCGGGCGCCGGCGTCGAGACCGCCTTCGTGCTCGGCGAGTTCTACCGCCGCCAGGGCGCCTGGAAGTTCCGCGCCGTCGGACAGGGATACGACAGCGGACTCGAGGGCCTGGCCACGGACTACGGCATTTCGGTGGACGAGCCGCAGCACGCCCCGCCCCCGCCCGCCCAGCCGGCGCCGACGGTCCCGCCCGCCCCCGACGCCGCGACGTCCCCGCCGGCGCCTTCCGCGCCTCCCGTGGCACGGCCGGCCGCCGCGCCCCCGCCGCCCCCGGCCGCGCCCGCCGCCGCGCCGGTCCGGCTGACCAAGGTCACGCTCACCAAGGCCGCGCCCTCCGTCTCGCTCACCAAGCAGGGCGGCACCTCCGGCGCCATGCGCGTCAACCTCAACTGGCAGGTGCGCAAGCAGTTCTCGGGCTGGGCCCGAAAGCTCGGCCGCCCGGTCGCCATGCACGACGACCTCGACCTCGACCTGTGCTGCCTGTACGAACTGAGCGACGGCAGCAAGGGCGTCGTCCAGGCGCTCGGCAACGCCTTCGGGGCGCTGCACCAGCCGCCGTTCATCCACCTCGACGGCGACGACCGCACCGGCGCCGTGTCGAGCGGCGAGAACCTCACCATCAGCCTCGACCACCAGCGGTACTTCCGGCGCATCCTCGTCTTCGTGACCATCTACGAAGGCGCCCGCTCCTTCGCCGACCTGCACGCCACGGTCACCCTCCAGCCGCAGTACGGCGCCGCCGTCGACTTCTCGCTCGACGAGTGCACCGTGCCCTCGACGGTCTGCGCCCTCGCCCTGATCACCAACACCGGAAACGACCTCGTCGTCCAGCGCGAGGCCCGCTACCTGGTGCCCGAGCGCGGGGTGAGCCCGCAGCGGACGGTCGACCACGCCTACGACTGGGGCATGAACTGGACCCCCGGCCGCAAGTGACCGCCCCGGAGCGGGTGTTCAGCCCTCCTCGGGCACCGCGTCCGGACGGGCGTAGGTGCGGCCCTTCCAGGCCGCGCCGCGCCCCCGGTAGTGCTGCACCGCCGAGTCGACCGTCATCAGCAGATAGAGGAACGCGGTGAACGGCAGCAGCGGCGCGAGCCACAGGGGCTGCCGGTAGTAGCGCAGCATCGGCAGATACGTCCCCGCCATCACCAGCCAGGCGGCGGCGCCCAGGCCGGCCGTCGCGCCCCGCCCCGTCGCCGCTCCGACGAGCACCGCCGCGGGCGGCACCAGATACACCAGGGCCAGGCCGAGCACCGTTCCGGCCAGCACCAGGGGGTTGTGCCGCAGTTGCGCGTAGGCGCTGCGCGAGACCATCCGCCACAGGTCGTGCAGCCGCGGATAGGGGCGCACGCTGTCCACCCGGTCGGCCAGGCCCAGCCAGACCCGGCCGCCGGTGCCCTTCACCGCGCGGGCGAGCGCCACGTCGTCGATGACCGCGTGCCGGATGGCGTCCGGGATCCGCGCCCGCTCGGCGGCGTCGGCCCGGAGCAGCACGCAACCGCCCGCCGCGGCCGCCGTGCGCGTCGCCCTCTGCCGCCCGCTCCCGGCGCGCCCACCGCCGATCCACCGGAACGGGTACAGCTGGGCGAAGAAGTAGACGAAGGCCGGGACCACGAGCCGCTCCCAGCCGCTCTCCACCCGCAGCCGGGCCATCTGGGAGACGACGTCGAAACCTCCGGTGCCGGCCGCGGACACCAACGCGCGCAGACTGTCCGGAGCGTGCGCGATGTCGGCGTCCGTCAGCAGCAGGTACTCGGGCTCACGCGCGCGTGCCAGGCCGATGCCGTGCCGCACCGCCCACAGCTTCCCCGTCCAGCCGGCGGGCGGCTCCCCGGGCGAGGCCACGGTGAGCGGCAGCCCCTCGTGCCGCCGGGCCAGCTCGCACGCCAGCTCACCCGTGCCGTCCGTGCTGCCGTCGTCGATCAGGAAGACCTCGGCCCGCCCCGGATAGTCCTGGGCGAGCAGCGACGGCAGGCTCGCGGGCAGCACCGCCGCCTCGTCGCGCGCCGGGACGACCACGCACACCGAGGGCCAGGCGCCGGGCTCGTCCCGGGCCGGAAGTCTGACGTCGGTACGCCAGAAGAAACCCCGGGCGAACAGCAGCCACAGCCAGGCGGCGAGAGAGAGGGCTGACACCAAGGTCACGACGGTCACGACGGAAGTCCACGCATCGGCGCTCACGTGCGCAGTCTGCCGCACGGCACCGGCCGGTGGCGGCGCATCGTCTATGGTGGCCGGGTGAAGATCGCGCTCATGGACTCCGGAATCGGTCTGCTGGCGGCCACCGCCGCGGTACGGCGGCTGCGACCGGACGCCGATCTCATCCTCTCCCTGGACCCCGACGGGATGCCCTGGGGTCCGCGGACCTCGGAAGACCTGACCGGGCGCGCCCTCGCCGTGGCCGAGGCCGCCGCGGCGCACCGCCCGGACGCCCTGATCGTCGGCTGCAACACCGCCACGGTGCACGCGCTGCCCGCGCTGCGCGCCCGGCTCGAGCCCGAGGTGCCCGTCATCGGCACCGTGCCGGCGATCAAGCCCGCCGCGGCCGGCGGCGGCCCGGTGGCGATCTGGGCGACGCCGGCCACCACGGGCAGCCCCTACCAGCGGGGCCTGATCGAGGACTTCGCGGGGGACGCGCCGGTTACCGAGGTGCCGTGTCCGGGCCTCGCCGACGCAGTCGAGCACGCGGACGAGACCGCGATCACCGAGGCCGTCGCCGCCGCGGCCGCCCTCACCCCCGACGACGTGACGACCGTCGTCCTGGGCTGCACCCACTACGAACTGGTCGCCGAACGCATCCGCGCCGCCGTGCAGCGCCCCGGCGCCCCGCGGCTCGTGCTGCACGGCTCCGCCGGAGCCGTGGCCGCCCAGGCGCTGCGCCGGATCGGCGCCCGCCCCGACCCGGGCGCCCCGGCGACGGGCACCCTGACCGTGCTGCTGAGCGGACGCGAGGGCACCCTGCCCGCGCCCGCGCTGGCCTACGACGAGGGCCGGCTCCTGCGCGCGGTCACGCCGGCCGGCTGACGGGCCCTTCCCGCCCGGTCGGCCCAGTCACCCTGCGCGACGAGGTACCCGCGCAGCGAAACATGAGTAACCTCATAGCCATGAGGCATCGCCACGGCGAGACCGTCCCCCAGCCCAATGTCTGGACCGGCCGTGCCACCAGCCGGGTCCAGTGGTTCCTGGCGCTCATCGGAGCCGCCTGCATGGCGCTCGGCATCGCCCTGGCCGTCGAATCTGCCTGGGAGTCCGGCGTCGCCCCGCTCGCCATGGCCGTCGTCGGCTGCATCGCGGCCGGACTGCTGGTCCTGTTCGGCACACTCGCCTTCGTACACGTCGCCCTGAGAGTCGACGAGGACTGCCTCGAAGTGCGCTGCGGCCACATCGGCCTGCCCCGCCGCCGCATCCCCCTCTCCCTCGTCGCGGGCGCCGAGTTCGCGCCGCACGTCACCCCGCGCCACTGGGGCGGCTGGGGCTACCGGTGGCGGCCGGAGATGGGCACGGCCGTCGTCGTACGGCGCGGGGAGGGCCTGATCCTGCGGCTGCTGGACGGGCACACCTTCACGATCACCGTGGACGACGCGGAGGCGGCCGTCCAGGTCATCAAGGACCGTCTGCGCCCGAAGGCACCTGGCCCGGCACACTGAGGCCGGGCGGGCCCGGCGCGCCGAGCCAGCGGCACGGGAGGCCGAGCCACAGTGCCTCAGCGGGGCAGTCGGCCCTTCCGCGGCCTTATGTCCACGCCCCGCGCCGGCGACTCGGCTGCGAAGGGGCGGGCCGTGGCCAGTCCCGCGAGGAGCCCCGCGCCCAGCGGGACCGCGGTGAAGCTCAGCGCGTTGCCGACCACCGCGATGGCCGCGAGCCCGGTGAGTGCCGCGCCCGCGGTGAGCACGACCGGAGTGGGCCGCGGGGAGCGCCACAGCGCGTACAGCACCCAGCAGAAGGCCGCGGCCAGCAGTGCCACCCCCACCAGCCCCTGTTCGGCCGCCTGCTGCCACACCGCGGAGTGCGGGCGGCCGTCCGGCACCGGCGACACCGCGGCCGTCGGGCTCGACGCCCCGAACCGTCCCGGTCCGACGCCGAGGGCCGGGTCCCCGCGCAGCAACTCCCGCGCGTCGGCCCACAGCCGGACGCGATGGGAGGTCAGCTGTCCCTCGAGGGCCGCGGCGAGCCCGTCCGGCACGAAGCCGCCGGGCACCGCCCAGCCCAGGCCGCTCACCAGACCCGCGCCGAGACCGAGCCCGGCGATCCCCGCCCCGCGGCGGCGCACTCGGCCGGCGGTGAGTGAGCACAGCAGCACCACGGCACAGGCGACACATCCGGCGACCGAGCCCAGTACGGCCGCGATCACGGCGATCCCGGCGGCCAGCAGCCGTAACGCGACCCGCACGGCCTGCACCCCGGCCGCCCAGGCCCCGCAGCACGCGGCGCCCGCCGACAGCGCGAGCAGGGCGGCGGTCGCACCGGCGTGCCCGAGCGGTGCGGTGAGCCGCGGCCCCGGCTCGAGGTGCGGCACGGCGACCGCCAGGACGACCCCGGCCAGCGCGACGGCACAGGGAGCCCCAACGGGCAGCACCGCCCCGCCGATCCGCCCCGCCGCGTAACCGGCGGTCACGGCCAGCACCGCGAGCAGCACACCCTCCGGGCGCCCGTCGCGCGCGGCCGCGGTGATCAGCGACCAGGAGGCGCAGGCGGCGAGGATCACCAGCCCCGCCATGTCGACCCCGCCGTGTCTCGGGCCGTCCGCGACCGCACCGGCCGCAGACGCCGTCCCCCTCGAACCCACCGTGTCCCCCGCCCACGTCGCCCCCGACCTGACGGGCCCCGCCGACCGGCGGAATCGGACCGGCGACCGGGGCTCGGCCACACCGTAACGGCTGGTCGGCGGATTGTGGACCGGTCGGCGCCCGGTTGTGGCGAAACGATGCGGCACAGGCCGCCCACAGCCCGTCGACGCCCCCGGACCGTCCTGTCCACGGCCAGGTCACCCGCCGTACACTCCGGGGGGTGACAGCCACCGCAACCACCGTCGGCGAGCCGGACCGGACGCAACCGCAGACCACGCCCGCCTCCCGGGCCGTCTCGCGGCTCGCGCGCCTCCTCCCGGCCGCCGCCGCGGCGCTCTCCGGAGTGCTCCTCTACATCAGCTTCCCGCCGCGCACCCTGTGGTGGCTGGCGCTGCCCGCCTTCGCCGTCTTCGGCTGGGTGCTGCGCGGCCGAAGCTGGAAGGCGGGCCTCGGCCTCGGCTACCTCTTCGGCCTCGGCTTCCTGCTGCCCCTGCTGGTGTGGACCGGCGTGGAGGTCGGACCCGGCCCCTGGCTCGCGCTGGTCGCGATCGAAGCGCTCTTCGTGGCGGCCGTCGGTGCGGGCGTCGCCGCCGTGTCGAAGCTGCCGGGGTGGCCGGTGTGGGCGGCGGCGCTGTGGATCGCCGGGGAGGCGGCACGCGCGCGTGTGCCCTTCGAGGGCTTCCCGTGGGGCAAGATCGCGTTCGGACAGGCGGACGGCGTGTTCCTGCCGCTCGCCGCGGTCGGCGGCACGCCGGTTCTCGGCTTCGCGGTCGTCCTGTGCGGCTTCGCCCTCCACGAGGCCGTGCGCCTGGCCGTCCGGGCCCGCCGCGGCGACGAGGTGCGGCGCGGTGCCGCGGCGGTGGCACTCCTCGGCGTGGCCGTACCCGTGGTGGGCGCCGTGGCCGCCCGGCCGCTGGTCAGCGACACGGCGGAGGACGGCACCGCGACCGTCGCCGTGATCCAGGGCAACGTGCCGCGCGCCGGACTCGGCTTCAACGCCCAGCGCCGGGCCGTACTCGACTACCACGCGCGCGAGACTCTGCGGCTGGCCGACGAGGTGAAGGCGGGCAAGGTGGCCCGCCCCGACTTCGTCCTCTGGCCGGAGAACTCCTCGGACATCGACCCCTTCGCCAACGCCGACGCCCGCCTCGTCATCGACCGGGCGGCCAAGGCGATCGGTGCGCCCATCTCGGTCGGCGGCGTCGTGGACCGCGACGGCAAGCTGCTCAACGAGCAGATCCTGTGGGACCCGGACAAGGGGCCCGTCGACACCTATGACAAGCGGCAGATCCAGCCCTTCGGAGAGTACCTGCCGCTGCGCTCGCTCATCGGGGCGATCAACGACGACTGGACCTCCATGGTCAGCCGGGACTTCAGCAGGGGCACCGAACCCGGCGTGTTCACCATGGCCGGGACCAAGGTGGGCCTGGTGACCTGCTACGAGGCGGCCTTCGACTGGGCCGTGCGCTCCGAGGTCACCGACGGCGCCCAGATCATCTCCGTGCCCAGCAACAACGCGACCTTCGACCGCAGCGAGATGACCTACCAGCAGCTCGCCATGTCCCGGATCCGCGCGGTCGAGCACAGCCGGACCGTGACCGTCCCGGTGACCAGCGGCGTCAGCGCGATCATCATGCCGGACGGCCGGATCACCCAGAAGACCGGAATGTTCGTGGCCGACTCCCTGGTGCAGGAGGTGCCCCTGCGCTCCTCGGAGACGCCCGCCACCCGGCTCGGCATCGCACCCGAGATCGCCCTGGTGCTGGTCGCCGCCGGTGGGCTCGGCTGGGCCGTCGGCGCCGGTGTGCGCGGTCGACGCGCCCGCGACGTGTAGCCGTACGCCCGGTGCACGCCCCGTGACGACGGCGGGAGCGGTCCGGCCGCCCCGTTAGGGTCGGACGCATGACTACTCCCGATTTCATCCGCGACCTGCGCGCCACGGCCGGACACCAGCTCCTGTGGCTCCCCGGAGTCACCGCCGTCGTCTTCGACGACGAGGGCAGAGTGCTGCTCGGCCGCCGGTCCGACAACGGGCGCTGGTCGTTGATCGGAGGCATTCCGGAGCCGGGGGAGCAGCCCGCCGCCTGCGCGGTGCGCGAGGTCGAGGAGGAGACCGCCGTCCAGTGCGTCGTCGAGCGGCTGGTCCTCGTGCAGGCGCTGAAGCCGGTCACCTACGACAACGGTGACGTCTGCCAGTTCATGGACATCACCTTCCGCTGCCGGGCCGTGGGCGGCGAGGCCCGGGTCAACGACGACGAGTCGCTCGAGGTGGGCTGGTTCGCGGTGGACGCGCTGCCGGACATCAAGGAGTTCGGGCAGACCAGGGTCAAGCAGGCCCTGTCCGACGCCCCCACATGGTTCGAACCCACTGGTTCCTTCTGAAGTATGGGGCGTGCCCACATGGGGGACGGGGTGGACGCTGCCTAGGGTCGGGGCATGACCTCGCCCAGCGTCCTCCCGGCCGCCCACGCCTCCTCGCTCGACCTGCACGGCCGCACCGCCCTCGTCACCGGCGCCGCCGGCGGCATCGGCCGTGCCTGCGCACTGCGGCTGGCCGCGGCCGGGGCCGAGGTCAGAGCGGTCGACCGGGACGCCGCCGGTCTCGAGGCGCTCACCGGAAGCTGCGGGGACCTCGCGGGCAGCGTCGAGCCGCAGGTCCTCGACCTGACCGACCTGGACGCCGCCGAGCGCGCCGCGGCCGGCACCGACGTCCTCGTCAACAACGCCGGGCTGCAACTGGTGCGACCTCTGGAGGAGTTCCCGCCGGACGTCTTCCACACCGTGCTCACCGTGATGCTGGAGGCCCCCTTCCGGCTGATCCGCGGCGCCCTGCCCCACATGTACGGGCAGGGCTGGGGCCGCATCGTCAACATCTCCTCCGTCCACGGCCTGCGGGCCTCCGCCTACAAGGCCGCCTACGTGTCCGCCAAGCACGGACTGGAGGGCCTGTCCAAGACCGCCGCCCTCGAAGGCGCCGCCCACGGCGTCACCTCCAACTGCGTGAACCCCGCCTACGTCCGCACCCCGCTGGTGGAGCGGCAGATCGCCGACCAGGCCCGGGCCCACGGGGTCCCCGAGGAGCAGGTGCTCTCCGACGTCCTGCTGCGCGACAGCGCCCTGCGGCGGCTGATCGAACCCGACGAGGTCGCCGAAGCGGTGGCGTACCTGTGCGGCCCGTACACGGCCGGCCTCACCGGCACCTCACTCGTCCTGGACGGCGGCTGGACCGCGCACTGAGCCGGGGTTTTCCACAGGGCTGCCGGGACGAGCGGGTGATGGGGAATCCTGTGAGCATGTCCCGTGATCACGCGCAGTCCGCCGAGACGCCGTTCCTCGAGCTGCTGGCCCGCGGCGCGTCCGCCGACGCCTACGAGCAGCCGGTGCTGCTCGCCCGCGCCGAGGGCGGACCGGCCGTGCGGACCGACGCGCTCGAACGGGCCAAGCACCTCGCGCTGCGGGTGCGCTCGGAGCTGGAGGGCCGGCGCAGGCGCGAGGCCGAGCTTTCCGCGCTGTTCGAGACCGCCCACGACCTCGCCGGCCTGCGGGACCTGGACGCGGTACTGCGCGCGATCGTGCAGCGCGCCCGCTCCCTGCTCGGCACCGACGTCACCTACCTCAGCCTCAACGACCTCGACCGCGGCGACACCTACATGCGGGTCACCGAGGGCTCGGTCGCCGCCCGCTTCCAGCAGCTTCGGCTCGGCATGGGGGAGGGCCTCGGCGGCCTCGTCGCCCAGACCGCCCGGCCCTACGTCACCGACGACTACTTCAAGGACGCCCGCTTCCAGCACACCGGCACCATCGACGCGGGCGTGCGCGACGAGGGCCTGGTCGCCATCCTCGGCGTACCCCTCATGCTCGGCCACCACGTCATCGGCGTGCTCTTCGCCGCGGACCGGCGCGCCAGGGTCTTCGAACGCGAGCAGATCGCCCTGCTCGGATCCTTCGCCGCCCTCGCGGCCGCCGCCATCGACACCGCCAACCTGCTCGCCGAGACCCGCGCGGCCCTCGCGGGCCTGGAGCGGGCCAACGAGATCATCCGGGACCGCAGCGGCGTCATCGAGCGCGCCTCCGACGTCCACGACCGGCTCGCCGAGCTCGTCCTGCGCGGCGGCGGGGTGCACGACGTGGCGGCCGCCGTCTCGCAGGTGCTGGACGGCACCGTCGAGTTCACCGAGGCCACCGCGGCACCGGAGTACGCGCTGGAGGCGTCCCGCGCCGACGGCCACGTGGTGCGGCACAAGGACGACTGGATCGCCGCCGTCGCCGCCGGTGACGAGCTGTTCGGCGCCCTCGTCCTGCGCGGCCACCCCGGGCTCGACCCCGTCGACCAGCTCACCCTCGAACGCGCGGCGATGGTCACCTCCCTGCTGCTGCTCGCCCGCCGCTCCGCCGCCGAGGCCGAACAGCGGGTCCGCGGCGAGCTCCTGGACGACCTGCTCGACGCCCGCGACCGCGATCCGCGCCTGCTGGACGACCGGGCCCGGCGGCTGCACGCCGACCTGTCCGCCGCACACGTCGTCCTCGCCGCCCGCCTCGACGCCACCGAGGCCGACGCCGACCAGGAGGCGGACGCGCGCCGGCGCCTGTGGGCCGCGGCCTCCCACCTCGCCGCGACCCGGCACGGCCTGGCCGCCGCCCGGGACGGCGGCACCGTACTGCTGCTGCCGCTGACGGACGGCGACAGTGCCACCGGTCTGGCCCGCCGCACCGCCCGGCACCTGGGCCGCGCGGTCCACGAGGCCGTCACCGTCGGCGCCTCCGCGCCCGTACGGGATCTTGCCGCCCGTCCCGAGGCCGTGGCCGCCGCCTACACCGAGGCCGGACGCTGCCTGGACGCCCTGCGCCTGCTGGGCCGGGGCGGGGACGGCGCGGCGGCCGAGGACTTCGGCTTCCTGGGCCTGCTGCTGGCCGGGGACCGGAACGTGCCCGGGTTCGTCGAGCGCACCATCGGCCAGGTCGTCGCCTACGACGAGCGGCGCGGCACGGAACTCGTCCGCACCCTCGACGCGTACTTCGCCTGCGGGATGAGCCCGGCCCGCACCAAGGAGGCCCTGCACGTCCATGTGAACACCGTCGCCCAGCGCCTCGAGCGCGTCGGCCGGCTCCTGGGCGACGACTGGCAGAGCCCGGACCGCGCGCTGGAGATACAACTGGCCCTCAGACTCCACCGGTTGTCGGCCCCGGCACGGCACTGACCCCCGCACGCACGGGCGCACGGGGGCCGGTGACGGGGGCGGCTCAGACGGTGCGCGCCTGCTGCGCACGGGAGTCGGACACCGGCCCGTCCTCGTCCGCGTCGCCGGCGATGGAGTCCACTTCCGCGAGGTCCCGGTGCCGGGTCTCCCGGGCCACCCCCACCGCGAACAGCGTCAGCACGGCCGCCGCGATGACATAGAGGGAGATCGGCGTCGAGCTGTCGTACTCGGCCAGCAGCGCGGTGGCGATCAGCGGCGCCGGAGCCCCCGCCGCCACGGAGGCGAACTGGGCGCCGATCGAAGCACCCGAATAGCGCATCCGGGTCGCGAACATCTCGGAGAAGAAGGCCGCCTGGGGCGCGTACATGGCGCCGTGCAGCACCAGCCCCA
Organism: Streptomyces sp. NPDC059906; assembly: GCF_042730645.1. Lineage (NCBI taxonomy): Bacteria > Bacillati > Actinomycetota > Actinomycetes > Kitasatosporales > Streptomycetaceae > Streptomyces > Streptomyces sp. NPDC059906. The sequence goes on along the minus strand of NZ_JBHWKU010000003.1, from coordinate 199,436 downwards.
CGGTCACCGCGAGCAGCAGACCGCCGAAGCGACCGGAGTCGATCAGCATGAAGAAGGGGAACATCCACAGCCCGACACCGGCCGCACCCAGCAGGTACACGGGGCGCCGGCCGATCCGGTCCGACAGCGCGCCCCAGGCCGGGATGACCGCGAAGTGCACGGCCGAGGCGATCAGCACCGCGTTGAGCGCGGTCTGCTTGGAGACGTCGGCCGCGGACGTGGCGTAGACGAGGATGAAGGCCGTGATGACGTAGTAGCTGATGTTCTCCGCCATCCGCGCGCCCATGGCGATCAGCACGTCGCGCCAGTGGTGCCGCATCACGGAGACCAGCGGAAGCGGCTCGGCCTTCGCCTTCCGCGACTCCGCCTGCGCCAAGGCCTGCTTGAAGACCGGTGATTCGTCGACAGACAGACGAATCCACAGACCGACCATGACCAGGACCCCGGAAAGCAGGAACGGGATCCGCCAGCCCCAGCTGTTGAACGAGGCGTCCGACAGCACGGCCGTGAGCAGCGACAGCACACCGGTCGCGAGCAGTTGCCCGGCCGGCGCCCCGGTCTGCGGCCACGACGCCCAGAACCCGCGCCGCCGCGCGTCCCCGTGCTCCGACACCAGCAGCACGGCCCCGCCCCACTCACCGCCGAGGGCGAAACCCTGGACGAGCCGCAGCACGGTCAGCAGCACGGGAGCGGCCGTGCCGACGGTCGCGTGGGTGGGGAGCAACCCGATCGCGAACGTCGCCCCGCCCATCATCAACAGGCTCAGCACCAGCAACTTCTTACGCCCGAGCCGGTCACCGTAGTGCCCGAACACCAGGGCCCCGACCGGCCGCGCGGCGAACCCGACGGCATAGGTCAGGAACGACAGCAGCGTCCCGACCAACGGGTCGGAGTCCGGGAAGAACAACTCGTTGAACACGAGCGCGGCGGCGGAACCGTAGAGGAAGAAGTCATACCACTCGATGGTGGTGCCGATGAGGGACGCGGCGACGATGCGCTTGAGGTTGTTCGGGGCTGGTGGAGCGGTTGCGGGCGACGACATCGGCACCACTTCCTGGGGATCTGCGGGGACGGTTGCGTGTCGCAATACCGTAGGAATCCGCAGGTCAGGCGCACATGTGGCGGGGCAACATAGTTCGAGGGCGGGCTATGCGCGCGACCACCATGCCGGCTCATGGAAGGCGGTTCGGGTGATCGATGGTGGTCGAAACGAGTGCCGTCCGGGACGCGTAGTTCAGCACGATTTGACGGTGCCGTGCTGACTCCCGTGCTGGTTTGGTGCTGACTAAAATCCCACGTCATCACCCGTTTTCACCTGTCCCGTGCTGACTTGGTGCTGACTACGCTCCGTTGGACTCGGGCATCTGGGATTGATCGCCTCAGAGTCGTTGCATGGCAGGCGACCGGACTGAGAGACCGAGTCCGGCTTTGCCCCTCAGCTGCCGTAGGCGTGGGCAAGGCGCGCGCTGTGTCTGGGCGCGGTACATCCTGGTCCCAGGAGGTTCTTCGTCTGCTGGTAGTACACGCCCCCAATCGCTTCTGACCTGCAGCTGTGGGCGAAATCGGATGGTGTGAAGTCGAGTTGGTTCGCGTCTGGCCCGGATCTTGGCGTGCTGTCCGGCGTGCTGACGAGGGTCACCGGGGTACCACATGGCACAGGTTGTAGAGACCGTCTATGGGCGTCCACGCCAGTCCATGGTGTGTGCGTTGTAGCAGGTCAGCGCTTTGCGGTCCGGTGGCGTCGGCGTAGTTGGTGACAGCCGCGTGACAGCGCCGGTGATAGACCGAGGCCCCGCCGGGGGACATCCTTGGCGGGCCTCTGCCTGGACCCATGAGACGAAGCCCCACCGGAGCGCTCCGGTGGGGCATCACCGTGAAGTTGACTGTGCGTGCACGCGTGACACGTTCGGCTCGTCATGCGGGTTGTCTTCCAGCGCTGTTCTCGGGGACGCTGGATTTGCGATCGTAGCCATGACGGACGATGTGGCCCGCCAGGCAACTGGGCGGGCTCTGTCGACTGGAGGGTTGATGCGCTGTGCCCTGCTCGGGCAGGCCAAGCGGTATGCCGGATGCCCGTGGGTGAGTCACGTAGTGGCCGCCGTCGATGCTGAATCCGCTTCGCTTCGCGTGGTGTCGTTCCGTGAGGCTGGGTGGGGCCCAGACGGGTTTTGCGTCAGGGGCCATAGGGGCTCCAGTGTCTGAGGGAGGGCTTCAGGTTGTCGGCTCGTGGTTCGGGGATGTCGGGCATCCGGGGTGGCGTGTTCAGTGGGTCGAGGCGCTCGGCGGTGGCTACTGCCCAGGTGATCCATGCCTCGGCTTCGGTTCTGGTCTGGCCTGGGGGCAGGGTCTCGACTCGTGTGCGTGCGGCGCTCACGTATTCGGCCAGTCGGGTCGCGTGGCGCCATGCCGCTTCCTGCGCTTCGAAAAGCCTGACACGCGCGGGCGGGTCGGGGCAGGCATGTCTCCGAGCAGCGGCTGACGGCAGGCGCAATCCGAGCGCGGCGCGGGCAGGTAAGCGAACAACAACCATCGTACGGCGCCGGAACTCTCTGGCCTACCTCAAATCAGCACGGCCGACCGGTGCGGTCTCACACAGTGGACCCATGACAACGGTCCGCACCGTGCGCACCTACGGGCAACTCGCCCTGCTTCCCCTCGGGTTCGCGAGCATCATGTACGGCGACCTGCTCTTCCGGGACGGCCAGCGGGGGCTGGGTAAGTTCCTCTTCATCAGCGGATGGGTGGTGGTACTTTCCGGGATGCCAGCCCTGAACCGCTACCTGAAGGCGAACCATCTCAGTGAGGGCATCCTCAAAATCTTCGTGATCCTGTTTATCGTCGGGAGCTTCGCGGTCCCCGGCCCGATCGTCAGTCTGGTCAAGGTCTTCGACGGCACGGCGCAGCCGGTCAACTACCGGCAGGCCGCGCTCTCGCTGGCACTGATCTACATCGCGCTGACGATCCTGTCTCGGATCGCCGAGCCAAAGGACCACGTCCTGGAGCGGCTCGCGAGCCGCATCCAGCGAGCGGCTGTCTTCCGGGCGCTGGCGAACGTGACCGGCATCTTCGCCGTGGTGGCCTTCCTGGGGGCACGGTTCGTCGCCACGCACCCGGTGCCTCTGATTTCCACCGGCCTGACGCTCGTGGTGGCCGCCGCGGTGGTCACCCACAAGACATTCGCCCGGGCGCGGAAGCTGTGCACGCAGATCCACGCCGACACACAGTCCCTGCTGAGAGACCTCGACGAGCTCGACCAGGCACGCAGCCGCAGCACGACGAGCACGGCGAAGCCCTGGATCCGGCGGCTGCGCGGCGGGTGGCAGGCGGGCGGCGGCCACACCGACGAGCAGAAAGCGGCGCTGCGGGCTTGGGACGCCGTCAAGCTCGGCTGTTGCTCGGCGAGATGTGGTGGCACGACGAGGATGCCCTGGGCGGCGTCGCCGATGTCCTCGGCTTCCGCCCGGAGCGGCTGTGGGTGGGCAGCGCGAACGCCACGCACCGGTCCAGGAGCAGCCTGGAGTTCGGGATGTGGCTCGACGACCTGCAGGCCCTGGAAGCCGCGCAGACATTCCTGGTCCAGCTGGTGGCGCACTCCGAAGCGCTCGACCCGGACACCGATCTGTTTCAGCCGGAGCTGCTGCCTGTGGACTTCGACGACGAGGCGTTCGCCGAGTACGTGGCGGAGTACGGGTGGGGCGGCCCCGACGCCTGAACACGACATGACGGTGGGCGGGTCCAACCGGTCCCGCCCACCAGTGCGATGAAGCTCAGCGAAGCTGTGGAGGCGTCCGGGGCGGGGGAACAGCCGGAAGGATCTCCCATAGTGGTCGCCCGCCCCGGGCCCGCTGCTCCAGCACCCGCCGGTCGACCACGTGCAGGCGCTGCTGCCGGGCGAAGTCGCGGGCAGGCCCGGAGATCCTTCCGTTGGTCACCATCACGACGACGTCGCCGCCGTGTACCGGCCGGCCGGTGCCGTTGAGCGTCTGCAGCTCCGGCGTCCCGACAGCCGCCCCGTCCAGCCCCTTCCTGCGGTGCTTGCACTGGATCACCCACAGCCGACCGAGCGGATCATGCCCCTTCACGTCGGCGCCGAGGTCGCCCCGGCCGCCGCAGCGCAGCGCGTCGAGGGAACCGTCCCGGGCCAGCAGGTCACGTACGGCGTCCTCGAAGGCGCTGTGGTGCATCGCGTCCAGCTGACCGAGTGAGTAGGTCAGGCCCCCCACCCTCAGCTGAGCGGACCGCATCTGGTCAACCTGCCGGTAGGCCCAGCCCGCGAGGGCGAGAAGCGCCATCAGGCCGAGCACGACCAGCACCCACCAGTGCGCCCACACCCACTGTCCGACCTTGACCAGCACCAACCCGACGACCACGAGCCCGCCCAGCGCGACGAGCAGATCGTCGTCGCACTTGCGCCGCCGCCGACGCGGGCTCACCGGAGGACCCCCGCCGCTACGGTACGCAGCGCCGTGCGGGCATCCCGGCCGGTGTGATCGGCGTCTTCGTATTCCCTGTTCCCGGGCACGTTTCCCCCTCGTCCACAGCTCCCCGCCGCCTTCATGACAGCACCCGGCACTGACAGTCGGCCCGCCGTCGGGATCACCCGTCCGAAAAACGCTGTCTACTACCCAACGGGTATGCACAGTCGAGGAGTTGGTCGCCCTGGAATGTCAGTGCCAGTCGCTACCGTCGAATGTTGCGCCGAGGAACACCCGGCCCCGCCTGGGGGCGATGCCCCCTTTCACCGCCGAGGACCGCCCGTGACCTATGTACGCCCCCACTACCGCCGTGACGGCACCTACGTCAAAGGCCACAACCGCCGCACCCGGCCGCGCACCGCACAGCCCCGTACGGCACCCCGACGTACCGCCCAGCGGCCCCGCCCGGTCCCCGCCGGGCCGACGGCCTACGTCCGCCCTTACTACCGGACCGACGGCACCCGCGTGCGCGGGCACCGCCGGTCCATCAGCCCGCGCACCATCGCCGTCGTAGCGGGCACCGGGGGCGGAGGTCTGATGCTGCTTCTGTTACTGCTGGCTCTGGCCAGCGGACCGGGAACCGGCAGCAAGGCACCGGCCGGTACCACGCCGTCGCATTCGGCATCGGTCCCGGCCACTCACCACCGGTAGGGCTCACCCCGAGCAGCGAGGAGACACAGCACAAGGGCCCCGGATGGCGAACCGTTCGGGGCCCCTGTGCTGTCTGCAGGTCAGCCCAGGCCAGCGCTGCTCGATAGAATTCCTGGCATGGAGCCGTTGAGTGTCCAGCGTGTCAGGGTTCTGGTCGACTATTACGGGCTGTGCCTTCAGGACGCTGATGACGCGTGGCTTCCTGCGATGTTTCCGGAAGGCTTCGCTGCCGGGGACTTCGGTACGGAACGGCCTGGACGGATCGATTTGACGTCGGCGGGTCACACGCAGCACGTCGCGGTCACCGCGGAGGTCTGGGAACACGAGCCGCAACTTCTTGAGGGCCCGTGGGACAAAACGGCGACGGCTCGGATTGAGTGCCGGTCCGGAACGTTGCGGCTGTGGTCGATGGGCGGCCCCGGTCTGGAGGACATCGCACTGCCGTCCGCTCCGGCGACGTGGAACGCTCGGATCTTCTGTACTGGACGTCAAGAAGCCGCTGCGGCGACCAGGGATGGTGTGCCGGACGGGGTGGAGCAGTACGTGGTGCAGTTCTGGCCGGTGGAGGGAGCGGGGTGAGCCGTTTGGGGCTCACCCCGGGCGGTGGTTGTGGTCAGCCGGTGATCTGTACGAGGTAGCCGTCGTCGGGGCCGTCGAGGAGCCGGTACTTCGAGACGAACTGGCCCAGGAGGTTGCCGGCGTTCCCGTTCTGGGTGCCGTCGAGGGCTTGCACGCTGAAGTTGTTGGGGAGCTGGTAGGGGTCGTACTCAGATCCTGCGGCCCCCTGGTAGGTGGAGGCGAAGGGGAATTCGTCGCACTCCTTCCCGCCGGTGGCGTAGTCGGGACCGAAGTACTTGCGGCAGTTGCTGATGGCGACGGCGCGGTTGCGGTCGCGGCGGGCGGTGTCCGTGTAGAGGCGGGTGAGGGGTTCGTCCGCTGTCTGCCCCGGGATCTTCTTGGTGGAGCTGGGCGGCTGGGTCTGGCCGGGGGACTTGAACGCCTTCTCGATGTGGAGGGCGACGGCGCGCTCGGGGGCTCCTTCGGCCTTGCTGTAGTACAGCGTGCCGAGGTAGCTGAAGGTGGCGGCGCCCCCCTTGGCGGAGTTGGCGAGGTAGCTGGCCTTGTCCCAGCGGGGGGCGAGCATGAACAGGTTGCCGCCGGTGGAACTGCGCAGAGTCCAGGGGGCGGGTGCCTTGATCTTCACGGAGGGCTGGTAGACCGCGAAGATGCTCTCGGTGGAGCCGTTGCTGCCGACGCCGTTGGCGGCGGTGAAGGCGGTCTGGACGCTGCTGGCGGCGGCGAACTGCGCCCACGTCTTCGTGACGGGCAGGGCCGTTCCGCTGGGGGTGTACTTCACAGGTGAGGGCCAGCTCTGGGCGATCTTCCCATCGAGGGTGATCTGCAAGCCGGTCACGCCGGTATTTCGAACTGGATCTGCCGGGTGTTCTCCGCGATGGTCCCCACCGTCATCACGTTGAACATGCTCTCGCCGACGGGCCTGCCGTTCTGGAGCCACGTCTGCAGAAACGACGCGCCGGAGCAGACGGCGAACCGCGACTTGAGGAAGAACTTGTTCGACGAGCCGAGCGCGGTCCGGCACTCGGCTGCGGTCATCGTTCGCGCAGGGGCCGGGTAGGTCACCGCTGCGGCAGCCCGCTGGCCGGCCGCCAGGCGGGATGCTGGTTGCGCGGTCGCCGAGGCCACGGATGCCTTCTTCGCGAACCGGGCGGCGGGGCCCACGGTCTCCAGCGCGACCTGGGCACCGTCATCCTCGACGGCGCGCGTACGGACTGTCCTCAAGGCGGCGACGCCCTGTTTGGTGATCGTGCCCAGCGTGTACTGCCCGATCGGCAGCACATGAGTCTCGATCGTCCGGACAGGGACGCTGTCCGCTCTCGCTGGTCCTGCGGGCAGTGCGAGTGAGGCGGCCAGCAGTGGGAGCAGAAGCAGCGACCTGCCCCGCATACGTCTCACCATGCCGATCTTCATGAAGTCCCCTCTTGCCGCATGCTGCGGTGCTTGCGTGGTCTTCGTACACGTAATCAGTGGACGTATGTTCGGGTGAGTTGATGGCTGATTCCGTGTGAGGATCTGACCGGTTCAGTGGGCTGGTGGGACGCCCTCGGGTAGATGGCGCAGGGTCAGTGAGTCCCTTCCGGGGTGGCTACTGGTCGGAGTGGCGTCCTGGACCTCGGGCTCGTAGCCCCGCTCTTCTTCACCGACCTCGATCCGCTCGCCGGCACCATCGCCCGGCCGTTCGGCGGCATCGTGTTCGGCCACTTCGGCGACCGGGTGGGCCGCAAGTCCATGCTGGTGCTGACCATGACGCTGATGGGCGTGGCCAGCTTCGTCATCGGCGTGCTGCCCACCTACGAACAGATCGGCAGCTGGGCCCCGGTCCTGCTGATCGCCGCACGGCTGCTCCAGGGCATCGCCGTCGGCGGGGAATGGGGTGGTGCCGCACTGATGGCGCTGGAGCACGCCCGGACCGAACGGCGCGGACTGGCCGCCAGCTTCGCCAACATGGGCGGACCCGCCGGCGCCGTCCTGGCCACCGCCGTGTTCGCCGCCTTCTCGGCCCTGCCGGAAGACGACTTCCTCTCCCGGGGCTGGCGCGTACCGTTCCTGCTCAGCGTCGTCCTGCTCGGCATCGGCCTGTTCGTCCGCGTGAAGGTCACCGAAAGCCCGCTGTTCGAGGAGGCACGACAGGCCGCCGCCACCCGGAAGGACACCGGCGGAACCACGGAAGCCCCGCTGCTCACCGTCCTGCGCCGCTACCCCCGCAACATCGCTCTCGCGGCCCTCGGTGGCTGTGGCGCGCTGGTCCTCCAGTCGCTGCTGGCGACCTTCCTGCTGCGTCGGCTCTGCACATCGCCACCATCCCGGCCTTCGCCGCGCTGTCCGACCGGGTCGGCCGCAAGCCGGTCATGATCTGCGGCGCCCTGGCCTCGGCGCTCGCGGCCTTCCCGCTCTTCTGGCTCGTCAACAGCGGCTCTGCCACACTGCTCACCCTCGCCTACGTCCTGGGCAACCCGATACTCCAGGCATCGATGTACGGCCCGATGGCGGCCTTCATCAGCGAGATGTTCGGCACCCGGGCTCGCTACACCGGCGCCTCGCTCGGCTACCAGCTCGCCACGACGCTCGGTGCGGGACTCGCGCCGCTGGTCGCGACCAGCCTGCTGACGGCCGCCGGCGGAGGCCGCAACACGGGTACCGTCTCACTCTTCATCGCAGTGGTGTGTCTGGTCAGCGCGGTGGCGATCGCTCTCACGCGTGAAACCCACCGGGCGGAGATCGGTACATCAGGAGACCTTCCGGAAACTGCCCCGACGCCGGCCGGCACCGTCCCGTCCGGTCCGGCGTCCTGACACTGCCGTCGGCCGGTGCGGCCTTCGGCGTCCATGCCGCCCGGGTGACGACAACGACCCCGGCCAGAGGTGGGACCGGGGTCGTGTCAGGACTCCTGCCGCCACCGGTGCGGTAGGTCGCGGCAGGAGTGCTCAGGGGAGGGTCAGACCAGGACGCGTACGCCGGCCGGCAGGCCGAACTGGTCACGGGACCAGCCTTCGTAGATGCTGTCGGCGACGTTGCACAGGTGGTTCATCGCCGCGTGGACGTCGCGCCAGTGGCGCTGGAGGGGCTGGTCAAGGCGGAGGGAGCCGCCGCCGGCGCTGCGGAAGAGTGTGTCGACGGCGTCGGTGGCGCGGCGGGAGGCGCGGACCTGGTTGCGGCGGGCCTCGGCCCGGGTCTCGAGACTGATGGCCCGGCCCGCGAGGACGTCCTCGTACATCCGGTCCATGGTGGCCAGCAGGTGGGTGCGGCTGGCGTCCAGGTCGGCGGCGGCTTCGCCCAGGCCGGTGAGCTGGTGCGGGTCCTCGGCGGCACGGCTGCCGACGATGGTGATGCGCTGGCGGGTGTAAGTCAGGAAGGCGGCGAGTGCTCCCTCGGCGATGCCGAGGGTGGCGGCGCTGATGGCGCTGGAGAACATGACGCCGAACGGCATCGCGTATAGCGGGTTCCCGGGCCGGTTGCGCTCGGCGAGGATGCCTTCGCCGACCTCATGGGCGTCCAGGGTGCGGTGGTCCGGGACGAAGGCGTTTTCGACGACGATGTCCTTGCTGCCGGTGCCGGCGAGGCCGACGACTTGCCAGCTGTCCTGCAGGATGTCGTAGTCCGCGCGGGGCAGGACGAAGTGCCACATGTCCGGAGGCATGCTGATGTTGCCTGCGTCGTCGGTGACGATGCCGCCCAGGACGGCCCAGTTGCAGTGGTCGCTGCCGGAGCCGAAGGGCCAGCGTCCGGAGAAAAGGAAGCCGCCGTCCACCTTCCGGGCCCGGCCGTTGGGCGCGTACGGCGAGGAGATCCAGGTGTCCGCCTTCTCGCCGTAGTCTCCCCAGAGCTCCCGCTGCAGCCTCGGGTCGGAGAAGGCCAGCTCCCAGGGGTGGATGCCGACCACGCCGCCCACCCAGCCGGCGGCCGGATTGCGGGCGGCCAGTGCCATCACCGTCCGGTAGAACTCACCGGGCGTTGCCTCGTAGCCGCCGAACTCGCGCGGCTGCAGCAGCCGTACGACACCGGCGGAGCGCATCAGCGCGGCGGTCTCGTCCGTCAGCCGGCCGGCGTCGTCGTCCTGGACGGCCTGCTGCTCGAACTGCGCGGCGAGTTCCTCGACGCGTTCGTTCACCTCGTGCATGGAGTGAAGTCCTTGTTCCTGGGGTTGTCGGTGGTGATCAGTGGTGGGCGATGAACTCGGCAACCAGCCGGTTGAATTCGGCGGCGTGCTCCAGTTGGGCCCAGTGACCGCAGCGGTTGAAGAGCACCAGGCGGGAGTCGCGGATCGTGGAGACCAGGCGCAGGGAGTTCTCGAAGTGCACCACCCGGTCGTCGCGGCCGTGGACGATCAGGCTGGGCGCGGTGATCCGGGAGATCTCCGCGTCGGTGGCCGAGCTGCCGACCTGCCTGGTCCGCTGAAGGTGCTCCAGGAAGTTCTTCAGGTGGTCGGGCCGTGACCGCGCGGCAGCGGCCCGGGCGCGGGCGAGTGCTTCGCGGTCCGGGCCGGGGCGGAAGGTCATGACGTCGACCAGCTCAGCCATGGTGGCCTCGGACGGGTCGGCGTAACCGCGGATGAGGATCTTGAGTCCCTCACTGGGACCGTCACCGGGGCCGAACAGGCCAGGGCCGCCCCTGCCGGCCGGAGCGCCCATGGTGACGACGTGCGAGACACGGTCTGGGTGGAGGGCGGCCAGGCGCAGCGCGGTCATGCCGCCCATGGAGTTGCCGACGAGGGCGGCCTTCTCGATGCCGAGAGCGTCCAGGAGCTGAACCGCCGCGGCGGCGTGGTCGCGTTCCCCGCCGGAAACGGTGTCCGACTTGCCCCAGCCGGGCATGTCGACGGCGATCACCCGGTACTGCTCGGCGAGGGTCGGGATATTGGGGGAGAAGTTGCTCCAGCCGGTGGCGCCGGGGCCGCTGCCGTGAAAGAAGACAACGGGATGACCCTCGCCCGCTTCGTTGTAGTGCAGGGTCCAGTCCTCGGTGGTGACGGTCCGGCTGGTGCTCTCTTCGGTGAGGGCGGCGGTGGCTGTCACAGCCAGGCTCCTTCCAGGGGTGTGGGGGCGAGGGCGGCGGCCACGGTGGTGGCGGTTCCGTACCGGCCGCGATGGAAGACGAGGGGACGCTGGGCGTGCTCGTCGTCGTGCAGGGAGAGGGCGGTGACGCGCCCGACGGCGAGCCGGTGGTCGCCGACCGGATGGTCGTCCACGAGCTCGCAGTCGGCCCAGGCGATCGCGTCGGTCAGTACGGGGGAGCCGGTCGGTCCGGGCACCCAGTCGACGGCGCCGAAGCGGTCGACGCCGCGGGTGGCGAAGACCCGGCAGACGTCCTGGTGGTCCTCGCCGAGGATGTTGGCGCAGAAGGCGCCCGCGGTGCGGATTCGCGCACAGGTCGAGGAGTTGCGGTCGGGGAAGAAGCCCACCAGCGGCGGACTCAGCGAGATGGACGTGAAGGTGCCGACGGCCATGCCGACCGGACCGTCTCCCGTCATGGCCGTGACGACCGCGACTCCGGTGGGGTAGTGCCCGAGCACACTGCGGAAGGCTGCCGGGTCGTGGTGATCGACGAGTGTCACCGCGGGTCCTTTCCAGGTGGTTCCTGTGTCGCGCGCGGCACGGGGCTCACGCCTGCTCGATCCGGGTGATGAGGGCGGGCGGCAGTGCCTTGGACGCCTCGGGCTGGTGGTGCCCCCAGATGCTGAACCGGTCGAAGGTCCGCGACTCCCAGGTGAGGTCGCCCACCGCGATACCGCCCCAGCCGTACTCGATCTGGAAGGCGGCCGGCGTGTGGAGGTAGAAGGAGGTCATCAGATCGTTCACGTGGCGGCCCAGGGTCAGCGCGAGCGGTACCTCGTGGCGCTCGCACAGGTCCAGCGCGGTGCCGACGTCGTCGATGGAGTCGACCTCCAGCATCAGGTGCTGCAAGCCGGTCACCCCGGGCACTTCGCCGATGGCGAGCGTGTGGTGGCGCCCGTTGACGTGGTAGAAGCGGATCTGCAGCTTGCCGTCGATGACGATCCGGTCGGACAGCTTGAAGCCGAGCACACCGTTGAAGAAGGCGTCGGCCCGGGCCAGGTCCGGCACGAGCAGCACGATGTGCCCCATGCCCTGCTCACCGGTCTTGAAGCCGCTGAGGGGCCGGCCGGGCCGGAAGGTGGCGGGACGGTGGTCGCGGCCCCAGGACAGCTCGTGCCGCAGACCGAACGGGTCGGTGAACCACAGCAGGTTCTCCACCGCACGCTCGGCGGCCAGCTCCGGTGTGCCGTCCGTGACCTCCACGTCGTGATCGGTCAGCCGCTTCGCCGTCGCCCGGGCCGTCCGCTCGTCGGCAACGTTCCATCCGATGTACGCGACGTCGTCCTTCTCGCCCGGGTGCAGGGCGAGACGCCAGGCGGCGTCGTCCATGCGCAGCAGGACGGTGCCGTCGTCACGTCGAGGGGCGAGTTCGAGGCCCAGGATGTCGGGTCCGAAGGTGGCCCACTGCTCGTAGGAGGGGGTGGTGATGCCCAGGTAGGCGAGGGACTGGATCACGGTGACCTGCCGATCAAGGAGCTTGATGACGAACGCTTAATCTAGATTGCTCGTTCTAGAGTGCTCGAAACGGTAGCTCCGCACGCGTGTGGTAGCAAGGGGTCATGGCGAAGAAGGCCGGCGTGCAGCACCGGCAGAGCGAAGAGACCCGGCGTCGCATCCTGGAGGCGACCCTCGAACTGGCGGCGGAGCGCGGCTACGAAGGCACCACGATCGCGCTGGTCACCAAGCGGTCCGGGCTGCCGTCGGGTTCCGTCTACTGGCACTTCGACAACAAGGACAGCCTCTTCGCGGCGCTCATCGAGCAGAGCTTCGAGGAATGGGCGCGGCAGACCGGTTGGGACGGCGATTCGGGCCCCTCCTCGCATCGGCGGCTCATCGACTTCATGCGTGACCGTCTGACCGCCGACGACTTCAGTCATGGGTTCTGGCGGCTGGGGCTGCTGCTGTCACTGGAGCGGCGTATGGCCGACTCGGTGGCGCGACAGCGTTTCCTGGAGATTCGCCGCCGCATGCTGGACGTGCTGGTTCGTTGGTGGACCGACGTCCTCCCCGGCGAGGTGACCGCCCGGGACGAGGGCCTGGCCCGCCGTCTCGCACAGTTCGCGCTGGCCGCCTCCGACGGAGTCTTCATCGCCGCGGCGGCAGGCGACGACTGGGACTTCCAGGGGCTGTCGGACATGCTGGCGGACGCTCTGAACCACCAGGTCGCGCGGGCCGTCCGCGAAACACGGGAGGTCGCCGGAGCGCAGACGACGCCGTGACGACCGCTGCTGTCGTGACGGCGGGCCGGCGCTGGGTGCGGTGCGGGAGGAATCCGTCGAGGCATGCTCGGAGACCTCGCCCCACGGGGCAAGGTGTGCGGAATATCCGCTTTCCATATGATGGCCGGGGGGCGAGCCAGGGATGGGCTGATGCCGATGAGCGGACCCGTGAACGCCGAGGGGGCCGGCGGGAGAGAGGAAGGCCCGCGGCCGGAGCCGTATGCCGCCACTGCCTGGGTGGACCGGGTGGGTACCGTCCAGCTGTGGAGCGCTGAGGCGGAAGCCCTCCTCGGATACCCGGCGAAGGAAATCTGCGGCACACCGGCGGTGGAACTGCTGACCGGGTGTGGGGACCGCGAAGCAGCGCTGGCCGTGCGTGACCGGCCTGAGGCCGGCCAGAGCTGGGACGGCGAGCTCGCCCTGCGTCACCGTGACGGGCACCAGGTGAGGGTCGCACTGCGCGTGCGCCCGCTCATGGACCGGGAGGGCCGAGCGGGATGGTGGGTCTCCGCAGAGGACGCTCGGCGGATCGAGCGGGAGGACATCGACCGGGCGATGATGCGAGCCCTGTTCGAGCAGCATCCCGCCCCCATCGCCATCATGGATGGCGAGTTACGGTACCGGCTGCTGAACGGAGCGGCGGAGCAGGTCCTCACCCGTGCCGGGAACCAGCTCATCGGCCGGCACGGCGGCGAGGACACCTCCCACATCGAATCCGGAACAGTCGACCGGGTTCTGCGGCAGGTGCGGGAAACCGGTGAGCCCGTCCTCAACCTTCCGGTGCGCGGGAGTCCCCCGCCCGACCCGGACAGCGACCGGATGTGGTCGCTGTCCACGTTCCGCCTGACCGACCCGACCGGCCGTCTCCTCGGCACGTGCCAGACGTACGCCGACATCACGGACGGGTACCGGGCCGAGCGGCGCCTGGAACTTCTGACCAACGCCGGAGCGGGCATCGGGGCCACGCTGGACGTGGCACGCACCGCGCAGGAGCTGGCGGACGTCCTCGTTCCGGCCCTCGGTGACGTGGCCTGGGTGGCCCTGTCCGAGGCCGTGCTGGAGGGGGACGAGCCTCCGAAGATGTCCGGACCGGGGCGGTGGAATCTGCGCCGGATCGGCGCGGCCCCGCCGGGGGAAGGCTGGCCGACCGGCCTCCCGGCCGCGGGCGCGGTTCCGCCCGCGCTGCCGGACCATCCGCTTCTCCAGAGAATCGGGCAGGGTGAGACCGTCCTTCTGCCCGGCCTGGACAGCGTGATCGCCGCAGCCGAGGAGCACGCCGAGCTGGCACATCTGTTCGTCCCCGAGCACGGCCACTCGGTGATCGCCGCTCCGTTGTTCGCCCGCGGCCTCGTCCTCGGCACCGTCGTCGTCTGGCGCACCCGCCGCCCCGCCCCCTTCGGCCAGGAGGACGCCGACCTGCTGACGGAGATAGCGTCCCGGGCCGCACTCGGCGTGGACAACGCCCGCCGTTACACGCGCGAGCACCGGGCGGCCGTCGCCCTCCAGCAGCGCCTGCTCCCCGCGGCCACCACCGACACCCCCGCGGCGGAGACCGTGGGGTGCTACGTGCCCGCGGGAGGCGGAGCGGAGATCGGCGGCGACTGGTACGACGTCATCGCCCTCCCGTCATTCCGCGTCGCCCTCGTCGCGGGTGACGTCACGGGACACGGTCTGCCCGCCACCGCCACCATGGGCCGGCTGCGCACGGCCGTCGACACGCTGGCCGATCTGGAACTGGACCCGGACGAACTCCTCACCCACCTCGACGACCTCGTCCAGCAGCTCCAGGACGAGGCGCCCCACCAGGGGGACACCGTCGGCGCCAGCTGCCTGTACGCCGTCTACGACCCCGTCACCTGCCAGTGCACCCTGGCCAGTGCCGGACACCCACCGCCCGTCGTGGTCCGGCCCGACGGCACCGTCGAAGCCGTCGAGATGTCACCCGGACCGTTGCTCGGTGTGGGCGGGATGCCGTTCGAGACGACCACGTTCGACCTCGAACCCGGCAGCACCATCGCGGTGTACACCAAGGGCGTCATCTACCGCGACGACCACGATCCCGACGCCGGTCTGTGGCGGCTGACCGACTGTCTCGCACGGTTCGCCGGCCCCGGCCCCGGCCGCGGTCTGGACGGTGTGGGACACGAGCTTCTCCGGAGCCTCGGCGATGCTCCGGCCCGCGATGATATGGCACTGCTCCTGGCGCGCACGCGTGCCATCGCTCCGGCGAACATTGCGACCTGGGAATTCCCCGCAGACCCGTCCGCCGTCGCCGCTGCCCGCCAGGCGGCGGCGGGGCAGCTGGCCGCGTGGGGACTGGACGAGGTGTCCTTCACCACCGAGCTGGTCGTCAGTGAACTCGTCACCAACGCCGTCCGCTACGCGGGCGGTCCCATCGGCCTGCGCCTCATCCGAGAGAACGTGCTCGTCTGCGAGGTTCACGACCCCAGCAACACCCAGCCACGGCTGCGCCGGGCCCGTTGGTCCGACGAAGGCGGCCGAGGTCTGTTCCTGATCGCCCAGCTCACCACCCGCTGGGGCAGCCGCTACGCCCGGAGCGGAAAGACCATCTGGACCGAACAGTCCCTCGTCGCTGATCTCGGCGTGCCCGGCCTGCTGTCGTGATCGCGGCCGGAGTTCACCGGCACCTCGGTCGCTTCCGGGCGAGCGCGGACCTCAGTCGGATCCCGGCGGTGCCTTCGGTGCGCGGAACAGGCAGCCGATCGCGGCGGCGAGAACGATGACGCCGACGGCGACGAGCGAGGCCGACAGGCCGTCCATGAAGGCGGACTTGACACCGTCTGCCAGGGCCGAGCCCCCGGCACCGAGCTGATCGGCGACATGCAGCCCCGCCGCGGCGGAGTCGCGTGCGGCTTCGGCGGCCTCGGCGGGAAGCCGGTCGAGGGAGTCGGGCAGGCTGGAGCGGTAGTGGCTGCCGTAGACGGACCCCATGAGTGCGATGCCGACGGCCGAGCCGACCTCGCGTGTGGTGTCGTTCATCGCGGAGGCGACTCCCTGCTGGCCGCGGCCGAGTGAGCCGGTGATGGCAGAGGTGCCCACGGCTCCGGACAGGCCGATGCCGAAGCCTGCCAGGACGAGTCCGCCGAGGAACGGCAGGTAACCGGAGCCGGCATCGAGCCGGGAGATGACGAACAGGCCGGCGCTGAGCAGCAGCAGGCCGACGGTCATGGTGGCCTTCATTCCGGTCCGTCGCACCAGGTGAGGGGTGGCCTGGGAGACGGGCAGGACGACGACGGCGACGGGTACGAGGGCGGCGGCGGCCTTGAGCGGGCTGTAGCCGAGAATCAGCTGCAGGTACTGCAGGCCGACGAAGAAGAACCCGAAGACTGCCATGAACTGCACGAGCACGGTGATCGCCCCCGCCCGGAAGCCGCGGATGCCGAACAGGGCGGGATCGAGCAGGGGGTGCTCACGCCGCAGGCCGAGCCAGGCGTACGCGGTGAAGGCCAGCACCGTGACCACGAGGGCGGCGATCACGACGGGCTCCGTCCAGCCCTGCTCGTTGCCTTCGATGATGGCGAAGACCAGGGTGCCGATCCCGACCGCGGTGCAGACGGCCCCGGACACGTCGGGTGGGGAGGGGTGTTCGTCCTTGGTGTTGGGCGCCAGCAGGAGGGCGGTGACCGCAGCCGCGACGGCGACCGCGGCACTGGTGATGAAGATCGACCGCCATGAGAACCACTCCAGTAGGGCACCCGCGGCGAGCATGCCGAGGATGGCTCCGGCGGCGGCGAATCCGGACCAGGTGGCCACGCCCTTGGCGCGCTGCTCGGGAGGGAAGGCAGCGGTGATCGTGGACAGGGTGCCCGGCATGATCATCGCAGCTCCCAGGCCCATGACGACTCGCCAGACAATGAGCGTGGTGGTGGAGTCGGCGAAGGAAGCGGCCAGGGAGGCGATGCCGAAGACGACGGTGCCCGCGATGAGGACGTTGCGGCGCCCGATGCGGTCGCCGATGGCACCGAGAGGGAGGACGAGAGCGGCCAGGGCGACGGTGTAGCCGTCGGCGATCCAGGTCAGCGAGCCGTTGGTGGCCGACAGGTCGATGGCGAGGTCGGGCAGGGCGAGGTTGAGTGCGGAGACGGAGGCAACGACGAGGACCAGGGACAGGCACATGGCGAAGAGCACGCCGTTGTGGCCGGCCCGGCCGGTCGCGACGGCATCCTGCCGGTCTTCGGGCTGATTGTCGGACGTGCGGCGGGGGCTGGCGGACATGACGAACCTGTCTCAGTCGGTGCCGGGCTGGAGGAGTTTGAAGACCAGGCGTGCGCCGGTGCGCTGCGCCGCGTGACGCAGGCGCACCGGGGCCGGCGGGACCTGGGTCGGCGTCGGGGGAGCAGTGGCCAGACGAGGGAAGAGCGCTTCGGCGTTGGTGCGGTTGACGGCCTTGAGTGTGCCCGCATCGACGTTGCTGTCGAGACCGCCCGCGAAGTACTGCCCTGCGGGAGTGGGGGCGAAGGGCCAGTCACTGCCGAAGAGCACGTGCCCGGGGCGGGCGAAGGCGAGCAATGTGGGCAGGGCGGCGGGGCTGGAGGACAGGGCGGTGTCGAAGTAGAAGGAGCGGAAGTCGTCCAGTACGTCGAGCGGGCTGTGCGCGGTGTCGTTGGCGATGGTGAGAGCCATGCGGTGCGAGGAGTACGGCACGAAGCCGCCGGCGTGGCTCAGGATGAACCGCACGTTCGGGTAGCGACGCGGGATGCCGTTGCGGACCAGGAGGTAGGCGGCGCGGGTGGTGTCCAGAAGGAAGTCGGCGGCGAAGGCGGGAATGCCGTCGACCGGGGCAGCGGGCAGCTCGGCCGGGTGGACGAAGACCACCGCGCCGCGGTCGTTCAGCGTCTGCCACAGCGCGTCCTGGCCGTCCACGCCCAGGTAGGTTCCCCGGTTGTTGGCGAGCAGGGTGACGCCGTCGGCGTGCAGGTCGTCCAGTGCGCGCGCGGCCTCGGTGGTCGAGGCGTCGGTGTCGGGCATGGGCAGGGTGGCGAAGAAGCCGAAGCGGCCGGGGTGGTCGGAGACCAGGGTCGCGGAGTGGTCGTTGAGGCGCCGGGCCAGGTCGGCGGCCTCGGCGGGTTCGGTGAGGAAGCCGGTGCCGGGCGTGGAGACGGAGACGATCGACGTGGTGGTGCCGAGCAGGTCCATCAGTTCCAGGGCGGACTCGGGGCTCCAGCCGGGAAGAGCGCGGCCGCCGGCGTCGGCGATGCCGGCCCTGGCGAGCTCGTCGCGGTAGAAGTCGGGCACCACATGCTGGTGGACGTCGATGCGCTGTGCCGAAGGGGACATGAAGCGGCCTTTCATGCGGTCTGGGGAGGGTACGGCGGGAAAGTCCTGCCCTTCCGGTCATCGGCCGTGCGCCGCCGCCCCGTCCGACGCTCTGGCCATTGGCGTCCGGGGCGGCGAAGAGGCCCAGCTCGGCGTCGGCGCAGGGCCGTTGGGCGACGGGAAGAAGCGATCCGGGGGCTTTAGGTGAAAGGTCTTCAGGCGAACGGCCGGCGCGTATCGTCCCCGCCGTCGCGCTGGACCATGTCGTCCAGCAGATGCCCGAAGTCCGGGTCGGACACGCCGAGCAGTTCCCGCGTCGGGGCCGAGGTGAGGCCGAGCTTGTGGCCGGTCCCTGTCGACCCGGCGGTCAGGCGGCGGACGACGTTGTCCTGCTGAATGGCGTAGGCGTAGGAATAGGCGTCGGCGGGATCGAGATCGGGCCACGCCGAGGAGGGCGGTTCGGCCGGTGTTGTGCGGCGTTCGGCCTCGCGCGGCAGCCGGGCGGCTTCCCCGCGTCGCCGGGCAGCCGCCGGCCTCATGAGGTACTCCTCGCCGCCATGTGTGTCGCCGCCTCGTAGACCAGTCGGGCGTGCAGTTCGAACATCGCCACGAGGTCGACGGCGTCACCGTTGATCTCCCGTTGGACGAACAGCCCGTCGGCGCCCGCGACGGCGTAGGTCGTCAGGGCGTGCACGGACTCCTCGTCGAGGTCCGGGACGAGCGTCCGGGCCACCTCGGCGATCTTCGTACGGGCGATGTCGCGGACCTGGAGGAACACTGTCCGGCCGCGGGGTTCGGCGGGACGCCGCTCCAGCGCGAGCATCAGACCGAGGCGGAGGAAGTCGGGGGCGTCGATCAGTGACTTCGCCACGTTCCCCGCCAAGGCGGTGACCCGTTCCAGCGGGGTGCCCGCCTCTTCGCTCGGAAGCTCGAGAGCGGCGAGCCACGTTTCGAAGCTGCGCTCGATGACCGCGGCGATCAAGTCGTCCTTGTCCTTGAAGTGCCAGTAGATCGAGCTGGCGGGCAGTCCGCACTTGGCGCTGACGGCCGCGATCGACGTGCCCTCGTACCCCCGCTCGCCCGCGATCTCCACGGCGGCGTCGAGGATGCGCTGCCGTGACTCCACTCCGTTGGCGCGCTTCTTGCGGGTCGTCTGCGGCTTCGTCATGGCAGGTGCCCCTCTTGGTGTGCGCTTCTCGCCGGCTGCTTGACCCTATCCGGCGACCAGGCTACTGTAGCACTCGCTCCAATTGGAGTGGATGCTACAGCAAGAGTCGCGCATGATCGACAGTGAGGTGGCCTGATGAGCGAGACCAGGGCCGGGGCAGAGACCGAGGACAGCGCCTACGACGTGGCGGTGATCGGTTACGGGCCCACGGGCGTGACCGCGACGAACCTGCTGGGTGCGATGGGGCTGCGCGTCGTCGTCCTGGAGCGGGACGCCGAGATCTTCACGCGCGCACGGGCCATCTCCACCGACGAGGAGGTCGTTCGCATCTGGCAGCGGATCGGCCTGGCCGAGCGCCTCAAGCAGGACATGCTGACCGAGCGGCCGGTGGACTTCGTCGACGCCCAGGGACGTACGTTCCTCAGCGCGGCCCCCATTCCGCGCGGCCACGGTCACCCGCCCCAGATGTTCATCTACCAGCCGGCGCTGGAGCAGGTCCTGCGTGACGGTGTCGACCGCTACCCGAACGTGAAGATCCTTTTGCGCCACGAGTGTCTGCGTCTGCGCCAGGACGCCGACGGGGTGGACCTGACCGTGGTCGGCACGGCCGACGACTCGGTCCACCGACTGCGCGCCTCCTACGTGATCGCAGCCGACGGCGGCTCCAGCCTCACCCGCGCGCAGCTGAACATCGGGTACGAGGGGCGGACGTACGAGGACCGCTGGATCGTCATCGACACCAAGATGCTCAAGCCCTGGCCCGGCCACGACAAGCTGCGCTTCCACTGCGACCCGGCGCGCCCGGCCGTCGACTGCCCGACCCCGCTGGACCATCATCGCTACGAGTTCCCCCTGCTGCCCGGGGACGACGAGACGCAGCTGGTCACCGAGGACGCCGTGTACCGGTTGATCTCCCGGTACGGGATCGGCCGCGACAGCATCAAGGTCCTGCGCGCCACCGTCTACAGCCACCACGTCCGCTTCGCCTCACGCTTCCGCGTCGGCCGGGTCTTCCTCGCCGGTGACGCCGCGCACGCCATGCCGCCGTGGATCGGCCAGGGCATGGCCGCCGGCGTGCGGGACGTGGCCAACCTCTGCTGGAAACTGAACTCCGTCATCCACGGTGAACTGCCCGAAAGCGTCCTCGACAGCTACGAGACCGAACGCAAACCGCACGTCAGAGAGGTCACCAAGCGCGCGGTGTTCGTCGGCCGCATGATCACTGAACGCCGACGCCCGGTCGCCCGCGTCCGCAATGGCGCCCTGCGCGCCCTGGACCGCATACCGGGCTTCGGCGACTGGCTGCAGGACTCGAACTGGATCCCCGTGGCCCGCTACGAAGCCGGTCTGCAGGCGCGCCCCCGCACCAAGGCGTCCGGGCGCCAGGTTCCGCAGCCCTGGGTGACCGGGCCCGACGGCGAACGAGCACGGCTGGACGACGTGCTCGGTGGCCGCTGGCTGCTGCTGCATCGAGGGCTGCCCACCACGCAGCACGCGTGGGAGCGCCTCGGTGTCGAGTCGCTGGCCGTTCTGCCGGTGGGCTCGCGCCCCGCCGAGGGCGCGGTCGTCGACAGCGACGGCGTTCTGCTGCCCTGGCTGGCCGAGCAGCGCGTGGCCACCCTTGCCCTGCGTCCCGACGCCTATATCTACGCCGCCGCCCCTGCCGGTGCACAACTCCCGCCGCCTCCCGCTGGATTCGCCCCAGCATCACGGGCTGCCACGACCACCACTCAGTGAGGACCGCCATGACCACAGCCGCCGAAATCCCCGCGATGCACGAGCGTCTGCTCGACGTCGACGGCAAGAAGATCTTCGTCGCCGAGGTGGGACAGGGAGCGCCCGTCCTGCTGCTGCACGGCGGCGGTCCCGGCGCTTCCGGCGCTTCCAACTACAGTCGCAACATCGCGGAGCTGGCCAAGGAGTTCCGGGTCATCGTGCCCGACCTGCCTGGCTACGGCCGCAGCAGCAAGGGCATCGATCCCACCGACCCCTTCGGTGCCCTGGCCGTCGGGATCCGCGGCGTGCTCGACCAACTCGACCTGGAAAACGCTCACTTTGTCGGCAACTCCTACGGTGGTGCCTGCGCCCTGCGCCTCGCGCTGGACACCCCCCAGCGGGTCGACCGCATGGTGCTCATGGGCCCCGGCGGCATTGGCACCACCCGCGCGCTGCCCACGCCGGGCCTGAACAGCCTCCTGAACTACTACACGGGGGAAGGGCCCTCACGGCAGAAGCTGGAGAAGTTCATCCGCGACTACCTCGTCTTCAACGCCGCCCACATACCCGACTCGATCATCGACGCGCGCTACCGGGACAGCCTCGACCCCGAGGTCGTCGCCGACCCGCCGCTCAGGCGCCCGAAGTCGCTGCGCGCGCTGTGGAAGATGGACCTCACCCGCGACAAGCGCCTGAACCGGCTGGCCGTGCCCACCCTGGTGCTGTGGGGTGCCGCGGACAAGGTCAACCGGCCCTCGGGTGGCCGGATGCTGGCCGAGCGCATGCCCAACTGCGACCTGTACGAGGTCGCCAACACGGGACACTGGGTCCAGTGGGAGCGCGCCGACCTGTTCAACCGGCTCTGCGCCGACTTCCTGGCAGGCCGCCGATGAACACCACGCCCACGGTCTTCGGCTCCGTCCACCTCGGCTACATCGTCATCGAGTCCAACCGCTTCGCCGACTGGCGCCGGTTCGGCACCGACGCCATCGGCATGCACCACGACGACGTCTCCCGTGACCTGATGCGCTTCCGCCTCGACGAGCACGAGTGCCGCTTCCTGATCCGGCGCGGTCCCGCCGAGGACGTGGTGGCGATCGGCTGGCACGTCGACGACCACGCCTCCTTCGAGCAGATCGAGGCCCGTATCCGAGCCCACGGTGTCCCCGTCGTACGGAGCTCCGACGAGGAGGCGGCCCTGCGCGGCGTGGAACGCATGCTGTGCATCCCCGGCCCTAAGGGCATCGTGCAGGAGATCTACACCACCCCGGTCCTCTCGCCCGAGCCGCTGCGGATGCTCTCCTCCGGCTGGGTCACCGGCGACTCGGGCATGGGCCATGTCGCGATCACCTCCGCCAAACCCACCCTGATGCGCGGCTACTACAACACGGTCTTTGACGCCCGCCTGACCGACTACATCGACGAGACGATCAGCGGCGTCAAGCTCAAGATCCGCTTCCTGCGCGTCAACGAACGCCACCACTCCATCGCGATCGCCGCCGTCCGCGGCCTGCCGATCGACCCGATCCGCACCCGCGTCCAGCACCTCAACATCCAGACCGACAGCCTGGACGACCTGGCACAGAGCTACGAGCGCGTGCACGAACTCGGCTTCGACATGGCCCTGTCGGTGGGCCAGCACACCAACGACAAGGAACTCTCCTACTACGCCCGCACCCCCTCGGGCTTCGAGTGGGAGGTCGGCTGGGACCCCGTCGTCATCGACGAGAGCACCTGGGAGCCCTCCACCCACCAGGGCATCAGCATCTGGGGCCACAGGCCCGTCGGCCAGACGATCGTCGACAAGCTCGACCAGTTCCGGCTCGGCGCCCGTTCCCTCGTCCGGCCGGAGAGAACCGTCCCCGCCCTCAGCGGCGCCGGCATCCCCGACGACTGACCCGGGACGGTCACTCCGCAGCCCGGCGGGTGACCGTACTCGCTCGGGCCCGGCAATCCCGGAGGACCGCGGTTCCGTGAGTGAGTGACCAACCACCTTGCGAGAGGACCCCAACTCGTGTCCGTCCCGCCCTCCAGGCCCGGTAGCGGGCCTCCGCCAGCCGAGCGCCCCCACGGGCCTGCCGCGAGCGCCGCGCAACGACTGCCTCGCACGCTCGCTGACGCGCATCAGCGGTTCCTGATGATCAACGGCGCAGCCTTCCTGCTCACCGCACTGCTCGCCGGCACGGCAGGCGAGCTGTTCGCCATCCGGCCCGCCGGCAGTATGCCTCTGGCCGTCGCGCTCGGCGCCCTGCAGCTGACCGTTCTGCTGCTGACCTCGTGGTGGTACGACCGAACCCTGCGCCGCCACGCCGATCCACTCGTCGACCTGATACGACGCCATGCCGGATGCGCGCACCCGGCATCGTCGCGGCCGGACCCGGCACAGGCCGGGCCCCGACGGCCGTACTCGTCGGAAGGGGGGCAAAGATGATCGGGCTGTCGCTCGCCGCAGGGCTCACGTCGGTCCCGGGCGGTTCCGACGACCGGGCGATGGTGCTGGCCGCCTTCATGGCGTTCGTCGTCCTGTCCCTGTTGCTCTGCATTCTGGCCGGTCCCGAGGGGGACACCACGGCCGACTTCTACACCGGCAACCGGTCACTGACGCCGGTGCAGAACGCGCTGGCGCTCACCGGGGACTACATATCGGCCGCCACACTCCTGGGCGTGTCCGGTCTGGTGGCCGTGGCCGGATACGACGGCATCTCCCTGGCCGTCAGCAGCTGCCTGGCCGTCGGACTGTTCCTGCTCCTCGCCGGTCCACTGCGCAATGCGGGCCGCTACACCCTGGGCGACATCCTCGCGCCGCGTTCGCCGGGTCCGTCGTCCCGTATCGCGGCCGCCACGGCCACCTTGGTCGTCTGCCTTCCCTTTCTCGTCCTGCAACTGGCCGGAGCCGGCAGCGCCACGGCACTCCTGCTCGGACTGACCAGTCTGGGGGGCGAACAGCTGTGCACCGCCTTCGTCGGAGTGCTGATGATCTGCTATACGGTGCTCGGCGGCATGAGAGGGACGAGCCTGGTCCAGATCGTCAAGGTGGCCGTGGTGTTCACCACCATGCTGCTTCTCGCCGTTCTGGTCCTGCGGCACCACCACTTCGACCCGGGAGCCCTGCTGACCGCGGCCGAGCAGGGGAGCGGACTTCACGACCGGTACTTCGAACCGGGCCACGCCGTGGGAGACAGCGCGCTCGGCCGTCTCGACTTTCTGAGCCTGCAACTGTCCGTCGTCCTGGGCGGCGCGTGCATGCCGCACGTCCTGATGAGGATCAACTCCGCCGCCGACGGAGCCACCGCACGCCGGGCGACCCGCTACGCCGTCGCCATCATGGCGGTCTTCTTCCTCTGCGTCGTCATCGCGGGACTCGGTGCCGCCGGTGTCGTGGGAGGCCAGAAGATCCGTGCCGCCGACAGCAGCGGCCAGATGGCCCTGCTCCTCCTCGCCGGGGAGCTGGGCGGCAGCACCTCGGGCCTTCCGGGCAGCGTGCTGTACACCGCTGTCGCGTGCTCCGTCTTCGTCACCGTACTGGCGGTGGTTGCCGGCATCGCACTGAGCGCCGCGGCCGCCCTGGCGCACGACCTGCACGCGCACGCGGCACGCAGGGGGCGCCTGTCCGAGCGCCGGGAAGTCCGGTCGGCCAGATGGGCCGTAGGAGCCGTCGGCGGGCTCGGCATCCTGCTGGCGGTCATGGCCCAGGGACGGAACCTTCAGTCCCTGACCTATCTGGCACTCACCCTCGCCGCCTCCACGGTCCTGCCCGCCTGTCTGTACGGACTGTTCTGGAGCCGGTACAACCGGACCGGTCTGCTGTGGACGGTGTACGGCGGTGTTGCCTGCACCACCGCCCTGTACGTCTGCTCCCTCTCCTTCTCGGGCACCCCCGCCTCGCTCCTGCCGGGACACGACTTCCACCTCATCGGGTTGCAGTCGACCGCTGTGCTGGCCGTTCCCGCGGGATTCCTGCTCGGGTGGGCGGGCAGCGTCGCGGGACAGCGCGCACATCCCACGCAAGCAACCGGAACGGAGGCCCGATGGCGCGAACGGGTGCTCGTCGGAGCGCGAGAGGAATGACCCTGCAGCGGCCCGGCGGTTCAGCCGGGCCGCGGCACATGCCGCGGACTCACTCACGGCAACAGAGGAGGCTCACGGCCGTCGGGCCCGGCTCAGGCCGACTCGGCCCCGATCCTGGCGGCCAGTGCGGGGAACTGCGCCAGCGCGTTGGACCGTTCGACGGCCAGTCGCTCGGCGGGAGAGAAGGTCTCGTCCAGCTGTGGTGCGGGGTCTCCGGCGCCGAGGAACAGGGCACTGGCGAACGGCCAGTCGGTGGCGAAGAGGACGTGTTCGGTCCCGGCCAGTTCGCGCACGGACTTCATCGTCTGGGGCGCCGGGGACAAAGCGGTGTCGTAGAAGAGCTTGCGGAAGTGCGGGCTGCTGTCGTCCAGACCTGCGGCTCCCACCTGCTGTGCGATCGCCGGGGTCAGCGTCAGCAGGCTGGTGCGGTAGGAGATGTACGGCAGGGTGCCGCCGGCGTGCGCGGCCAGCCACCGGATGTGTGGGTACCGCTGGTATACGCACTTGTAGAGCATGTTGACCAGGGCGCGGGTGGTGTCGAACGTGAACTCGTACAGGAACGGCGGCAACCCGAGATCCGGATAGCCCTGCGGGGTCACGGGGTGGATGAACACCATGGCGCCCATGTCGTCAAGTGCCTTCATCAACGGCGCGAACACGGGATCGCCCAGGTACTTTCCGCCGTAGCTGCTGAAGATGCCCACGCCGTCCATCTTCAGCTCTCGCACGGCCCGTCTGGCCTCAGTGACGGCGTAGGAGACGTCCTGTTCGTCGGGGGTGCTGCCCAGGGGCATGACGGCGAATCCGCCGAAGCGGCCCTTCAGGCGTGCGGACGTGGCGTGGACCAGGTCCCGGCTCGTGTAGGTGTTGAGTCGCTGTGCCATCGCCACCCGGTCCTTCGCGGAGGGCAGGTAGGTGACGCCAGGCTCGGAGACGGAGACCACCTGGGTCTGGATGCCATAGCGGTTCATGAAGTTGACCGCGAGGTTCGGGCTCCATGCAGGGACCGGTACGCCGCCGACCTCGGTGATGCCGTGCGCCGCCAGGGATCGGCGGTAGAAGTCCGGGATCAGATGGCAGTGCACGTCGATGCGGTCCCGGCCGCGGCGCGCCGGAGCCTCGGAGCGGGCGTTGCCGGTCGCGGCCGCCGGCCCGGTGCCGAGGGCCGTCGCGCCGGCTCCCAGCGGCAACGCCGCCTTCAGCAGCCTGCGCCGCCGCATACCGCGTGAGTCGGTCTGTCCTGTAGCAGCCATGCAAACACCTCACCGAAGGAGCGAAAGGGGGAAGGTACGTCCGCTGGGGGCACGCGGACACCGGGCAGCCACAAGTGGCCGGCGCAGAGGTAGCAGACCGACAACTGACGTTCTTGTAGTGTTCACTACAGTGGCTGGAATGACCGCTACGGTAAGAGGGGCGGGGGTGGGCGTCAAGATTCGCGGCAGTGGTGAGTTCATGGAGGTGCGGGCCTGTCGGGTTCGCTACCGCCCACGGGTCGGTGGCCCGGTGCCGGCTCAGGCAGAGTTGCCGCCGCCCACCGATCCGCTGCCCGAGCGCAGCACGCGGGACAGGCCCAGGGCGGCTGTCCGCACGGCCGGCGCCAGCTGGGCGGGGTGGAACCGGCCGCGTGGCACGGCCACGGACAGGGCGGCCACCGCCGTCGGCCCGTCGAAGACGGGCGAGGCGATGCAGCTGACGCCGAGGGCGGCTTCCTGCTCCTCGTAGGCGAGCCCGGAGACCCGGATCTGCTCCACGACGGTACGCAGTCGCGCGGGATCGGTGACCGAGTGCGGGGTGAGACGCGGCAGAGGGCCGGCCAGCACCTCGTCCGCCAGCTCGGAAGCGGAGAAGGCCAGCAGCGCCTTGCCTACACCCGTGCAGGTCAGGGGAAGCCGTCCCCCGATACGTGAGGGCAGCGTCAGGGTCTGGTGGCCGTGGATCCGCTCGATGTAGACCACGTCGTGCCCCGCCCGGATGCCGAGATGCACGGTCTCGTGAGTGGCCTCGAAGAGATCCTGCAGGAACGGCAGCGCCGCCTCCCGCAGGTCGAGCCGGCGCGGCACCAGCGAGCCCAGCTCGAAGAGCTTGCCGCCGAGCCGGTAAGTCTCGCCGTCGCGTTCGAGCAGACCGAGGCGCACCAGGTCGGCGCAGAGGCGGAACGCGGTCGTCTTGGCCAGCCCCGTGCGGGCGGCGATTTCCGTTAGACGGAACGTACCGCCGTCCGGGCGGAAGCAGTCGAGGACGGCAGTCGCCTTGTCGAGCATGTTCCCCTGCGCGCTGTTCCGTGTCATGGAACATATTTTGCCGCCGCTCGAACCGTACGCCTATACCTGTCGTGGATCGACGGACGGCCACCGCCGCCTCTCCGAC
This sequence comes from Streptomyces sp. NPDC059906, assembly GCF_042730645.1. Classification (NCBI taxonomy): domain Bacteria; kingdom Bacillati; phylum Actinomycetota; class Actinomycetes; order Kitasatosporales; family Streptomycetaceae; genus Streptomyces; species Streptomyces sp. NPDC059906. Next base: position 171,865 of record NZ_JBHWKU010000003.1, on the reverse strand, counting down.
AGCCCCGCCATTCTCCGTCCGGAGGTAACCCGCATGTTCGTTCCACACCGCCGCCCCCGTCCCCGCGGGGAGCGGCCGTGAGCGCCCACGAGACCGCTGACGCCGTCACCGAGGTGGCGGCCGTCCTGGAGGAGGCCGCCCGCGCGGGCGTCCCGTGCGCCCCGGTGCGCTCGCTCCTGCCCGAGGCGGACATCGAAGCCGCGTACGCCGTGCAGCGCCTGCACGTGGAGCGCGGGATCAGTGCCGGTCGGCGGCCGGTGGGCCGCAAGATCGGCCTGACCTCCCCCGCCGTGCAACGGCAGCTCGGCGTGGACCAGCCGGACTTCGGTGTGCTGTTCGCCGACATGGCGGTGCCCGAGGGACAGCCGATCGCCCCCGGCCGGCTCCTCCAGCCGAAGGTCGAGGCCGAGGTCGCCCTGGTGCTGGGCACGGACCTGCCGCATCGCGACCCGACCGTCGCCGACCTCTTGCGCGCCACGGCGTTCGCGCTGCCCGCACTGGAGATCGTCGACAGCCGCATCGCCGACTGGGACATCACCATCGTCGACACCGTCGCCGACAACGCCTCCTGCGGCCTGTACGTCCTCGGTGGAACCCCCGTCCCCTTGGACCGCGTCGACCTGCGGGCCGTGACGATGACCCTCGCCAAGAACGGCGAGACGGTCTCCGAGGGCACCGGCGCCGACTGCCTGGGCAGCCCGCTCACCGCCGCCCTCTGGCTCGCCTCCACCCTCGCCGGGCTCGGCGACCCTTTGCGGGCCGGCGACATCGTCCTGACCGGTGCGCTCGGCCCGATGGCCGTCGCAGCCGCGGGCGACGAGTTCACCGCGCGCATCGAAGGGCTCGGCACGGTCACGACCACGTTCGCGTCCGCCGCCACGGAAGGAGCCGGAGCATGAGCACGAAGGCCGCCGTCATCGGGTCGGGCAACATCGGCACCGATCTGATGATCAAAGTTCTGCGGCTCTCCGACTCCCTGGAGATCGCCGCGATGGCCGGGATCGATCCCGACTCCGACGGCCTGGCCCGCGCCCGCCGCCTGAAGGTCGCCACCACCCACGAGGGCGTCGACGGCTTGGTGAAGCTGGACGAGTTCGCGGACGTCGAGATCGTCTTCGATGCCACCTCGGCCGGTGCGCACCGCCGCCACGACGAGGTGCTGCGCTCGCTGGGGCGCAGGGTGGTGGATCTGACGCCCGCCGCGCTCGGCCCGTACGTCGTCCCGCCGGTCAACGGCGACGACCACCTCGGCGCACCGAACGTCAACATGGTCACCTGCGGCGGGCAGGCCACCATTCCGATCGTGGCCGCCGTCGCGGCCGTGACACCCGTCCACTACGGCGAGATCGTCGCCTCGATCTCCTCCCGCTCGGCCGGTCCCGGCACCCGGGCCAACATCGACGAGTTCACCGAGACGACCTCCTCGGCCATCGAAAAGGTGGGTGGCGCCACCCGAGGCAAGGCGATCATCGTCCTGAACCCGGCCGAACCGCCGCTGATCATGCGCGACACCGTGTACTGCCTGGTCGGCGAGTGCGACGACGCCGCGGTGACCGCGTCGGTGGAAGACATGGTGGCCCGCGTCCAGGCGTACGTGCCCGGATACCGCCTCAAGCAGAAGGTTCAGTTTGAGCGCGTCGCCGCCGACGACCCCCTGCGCACGCTGCTGCCCGCCGGCACGCCATCCACCGGCGCCGCGAAGGTCTCGGTCTTCCTGGAGGTCGAGGGCGCCGCCCACTACCTGCCCGCTTACGCCGGCAACCTCGACATCATGACCTCGGCCGCCCTGCGCACCGCCGAACGCATGGCCGCCGCGCAGCCCTTCACGGAGGTGCTCTCCCGATGACCGCGAACCAGTCCCCCGCCCTGTACGTGCAGGACGTGACCCTGCGGGACGGCATGCACGCCGTACGCCACCGCTACACCGTCGACCAGGCCAGTACCATCGCCGCCGCACTGGACCACGCCGGGGTCGCAGCGATCGAGATCGCCCACGGCGACGGCCTGTCCGGCTCCAGCATCACCTACGGCGTCGGTGCCCACACCGACTGGGAGTGGATCGAAGCCGTCTGCGACAGCGTCCACCACGCGGTGCCCACCACGCTGCTCCTGCCCGGCATCGGAACCCTGCACGACCTGCGGCAGGCCCACGCCCTCGGCATCCGCTCGGTCCGCGTCGCCACCCACTGCACCGAGGCCGACATCTCCGCCCAGCACATCGCGGCCGCCCGCGACCTGGGCATGGACGTGGCCGGGTTCCTGATGATGTCCCACATGGCCGAACCCGCCGAACTGGCCCGCCAAGCCAAGCTGATGGAGTCCTACGGAGCCGGGTGCGTCTACGTCACCGACTCCGGCGGCCGGCTCACCATGGACGGCGTCCGCGACCGCGTCCGCGCCTACCGCGACGTCCTCGACCCGGACACCGGCATCGGCATCCACGCCCACCACAACCTCGGCCTGGGTGTCGCCAACTCCGTCGTCGCTGTCGAGAACGGCGTCACCCGCGTCGACGCCTCCCTCGCCGGCCAAGGCGCCGGAGCCGGAAACTGCCCGCTGGAGGCGTTCGTCGCGGTCGCCGACCTGATGGGCTGGATACACGGCTGCGACCTGTTCCCCCTGATGGACGCCGCCGACGACGTCGTACGTCCCCTGCAGGATCGCGAGGTCCGCATCGACCGCGAGACCCTCACCCTCGGCTACGCGGGCGTGTACTCCAGCTTCCTGCGCCACGCCGAGGCCGCCGCTCGCCGCCACGGCCTCGACACCCGCGCGATCCTCGTCGAGGTCGGCCGGCGCAAGATGGTCGGCGGCCAGGAAGACATGATCACGGACATCGCCCTCGACCTCGCGGCGGCCGATTCCGTCGGCTGACCGGAAGCAGCTGGCGCCGGTGACCCGTTGGCCGTTCGACGGAGACGGTGTCACCGACCAGAAGTCGGACAACACGCCGGCAGGAGCGGGGCCTGCCCTTCTGTGAGAGCCCGATTCCTGGTCGCCAGACATCAGCTGTAGGGGCCGGATCCGCTGGAAGCGAGGCGAACGCCCGGTCGTCTAACGAGCTCGTGCATGGTTGGCGGTGGCGCGTCACGGGCTGCGGGTTGGCCGTTGTGTTCACGTTCGCGTACCGCTGGCCATCGTGGCGACCTGCTGGTGGGAGAGTAGTCCGGCGACAGCTTGAATGATGTCGCTCATGTGCTCACGGCGGCCGTGGTGCCGCGCGAGGGACCGCCAGTTCTTCAGATGGCCGATGCCGTGCTCGACCCGGATGCGTCGTGAGGAGTGCGCCTTGCGCTGGCGCCCGTACATCTCCTCGTACCACTCGGGCGGGTTCTTCTTGAACTTGCGGTGCGGTGGCGTCACCACCCGACCGCCGGTCTGGGCACCCAGGCCCTGGTAGCCGGCATCGGCAAGGATCTCCACGGTGGGCCCGTCGACCAGGAGCTCGACCAGGCCCAACTTCCGGGCGTGCGTGATGTCCGCGCAGCTGGCCGGCTCGGCCGGGCTGCAGAAGAGCAGGCGTCCGTCAGCGTCCGTGACGACCATGGATTTGACGGAGTTCTGCTTGTTCTTGCCGGAGATGAACTTCTCCCGGTCCTTGCGCCCGGCGGCCGGGCGGCGTACCCGGATCTCGGTGCCGTCGATGATTCCGGTTTGCCCGCTCGCACCGAGATGGTCGACGACCTCGGCGAGTGTGCGCAGTCGGATGTCGGGCGCAACGGTGCAGCCCCGACTCGCCAGCAGCGGCCGTACTTCGCCGATTGCGCGCGTAATGGTTGAGCGGTCCACACCGAACCAGCAGGCCAGTACGTCGTGGGTAGCACCGTGTCGGAGGTGGACGAGGGTGGCCAACAGGCGGTCGACGAAGACCAGCTTGTGTTTCGCCCCGGCACCAACGGCCCGGCGGCGAGGGCGTGACGCCAGCGCGGCCTGGTGCCGCTCGTGCCACAACGGGCCGACTCCGGCGACGAGTTCAGCGATCACATCGGGCGTCAGCCCCGTGATCCGCTGGCTTCGAACGATCGCACCACGTGCCCGGTTCCCCCACCACACGGACCATGATCAACGATCGCTGTCTCGACGCGCCACCGCCAACCATGCACGAGCTCGTAAGGCTTGTCCCGTAACTGATCTTGGACCTGGTGAGGGCAGGGTCGACCGCGGTGCCGTCCGTTGACCTATCCGGTGAGCGCGAGGTTGTGGAGGCGGGCGATGCCGAGGATCGCATGGTGGACGCCGTCGCCTTTGAGTTCGTCATGTCGATCTCCCTCTGTGCCGGCTTCCTCGTCGCGTTGCCGATGAACTGGTGGCTCGTCGACCACGGCCTCAAGCACGGCATGATGACCGTCCGCCACGACGACGCCCCCGTCCCCCAGGCCGCCGCGGTCGCCCTCGCCGGCGCCGCACTCACCGGCCACGAGCACCACCACATGCAACCCACCGCGAGCCGCACCCAGCTCCTCCTCATGACTGTCGTCAGCTTCACGATCTTCGGAGCCGGTTTCCTCGTGGCAGGACTCTTCGGCGACCTCGCCATGCACCGCTGACAGACCGACAGGGCCCAGACCCTGAACGGGTGCGGCTACGCCGCTCAGAATCCCCTCGCCTTCTCCGACCCAGGAGCGGGCGACGACATCGGCACCACTTCAGGTCCGCCAGGTCCTCGACATCTTCCGCCGGGGAGGCCGGATCCTCGCCGGCGCCGACGCGCGCAATGAACGCCTTCTTCGTCTGACTGGCGGACGCCCGCGTCACGAGGCCGGGCAGGAGGCGGACCGGTGTCCCGGCGTACCCTCCCACACCTGCTGCCAGCGCCGCGCGTCGGCCGCCAGCCACGCCCGTTCCAGTTCCGCCGCCAACTCCTCGTAGGAGAGGCCGAACGCGTAGAGGGCTTCGAGGTCCTGACGCGCGGTGATGTGGCGGCCCGACAGGGCGTCGCCGACCAGGGCGGAACCGGTGCCGATCGACGCGAGTTCGGCGCGGCCGAACGCGTGCACCACGCCCCAGCCGACGAGACTGTCCGCGTAGGGGGCAGGGTGGCCGGTCGGGGCGATCTCCGTCCAGACCAGATGCGGGAACTGCGCCCCGCGGGAGGCGAGTCGCTGCCAGCGCGGGGCGCTCGTGACCTGTTCGTGGAGGTGGTACACGAGGCGCGCGTGCGCCCGTGCCGACTCGCCGATGGGATAGCGTCCGGCGGCCAGTCCCCGCTCCCGCAGTCGCCGGTCCACCAGCCGGTCGATCGGGGCGACCGGCAATGTCACCGCCGTACTGATGGCCGACAGCGGACGGTTCGCCTCCCAAGCCCGTTCAAGTCCCGTCGACAGCGCCGCGAGGGCCCGCTCGTGGTGCGCGGCGCTGAAGACCGGGGTGACGTCGACGCCGACTCCGGCGGCGACCAGGGCGGCGACCGCGTCCAGATGGGCGGGCGTGCCGGGCACCTTCACCAGCAGGTTCGGACGGTCCACCGCCCACCAGGTCGCCAGCCCCTCCTGCTCCGGGGCACCGGTGGGAGCAAGGTCCGCCGACACCAGGCCCACCCGGCCGCGGCTCGCCTCGTAGCGCGGCAGCAGCGCATCGCAGGCCGCCCGGGCGGGCAGCGCCGACAGTCCGCGGCGGGCGCGCGCCTGATCGTGGCCCCGCTCGCGCAGTGCCGCGAACCGCGTCCCGCCGCCCGCCGCCAGAACGTCCTCGACGGTCCAGGTCACCCCCCTCAGATCCCAGTCCGCGGCGAGCCGCGCCAACGCCCCGTCCTCGCCGGGCTCCGGGCAGCCGCGCAGCCAGACGGAGACACCCTCGGCACGCAGTCGCTTGAGGTGCCGGCCAGTGGTGTCGCGGGCGTTCATCGCGCGGCCTCTCCCTCGTCGTCAGAAGGACAACTCTAGGCAGCCGGCAGCCGCCGGGCGCCCGCGCGGGCACCACTTCGTCAGGTCAGGCAGCGTGCGCGGCGCTCCTGCGCCCGGGACCTGACGAGGTACGCACGGACCGGTGGTCCCATGTCCCGTCGCCCGCACATGCTGCCCGTGGACCCTAATGAAAGGAACCGATCGACGATGTGCGGTCTCGCGGGATGGGTGAGTCTCGGGCGTGATCTGACGTGGCACACCGGCATTGCGTCGGAGATGACACGCACCCTGGAGTGCCGGGGCCCGGACGCGCACGGGGTGTGGGCGTCCGAACACGCACTCCTCGGCCACCAACGGCTCAGCATCATCGACCTGGAGGGCGGGGCACAGCCGATGAGCGCGGTCCCGGACGTACCCGACGCTCCGGTCGTCGTCTACACCGGCGAGATCTACAACTTCCGCGAGCTGCGCGGGGAGTTGGAGCGGCTCGGTCACCGGTTCCGTACGGTGAGCGACACCGAGGTGCTGTTGCACGCCTACCTGGAGTGGGGAGAGGACTTCGCCGCGCGGCTCAACGGCATGTACGCGTTCGCGCTGTGGGACCCACGCACCGAGCAACTGCTCCTGGTCCGCGACCGGATGGGCGTCAAACCGCTCTACTACTACGAGACGGACGACGGCATCCTGTTCGGGTCCGAGCCCAAGGCGATCCTGTGCCACCCGGAGGCCGAGGCGGTCGTGGACGCCGACGGGCTGCGGGAGATCTTCAGCATCGTCAGGACGCCGGGGCACGCCGTCTTCCGGGGCATGCGCGAAGTACGCCCGGCGACGGTCGTGCGGTTCGACGCCGGCGGTCTCACCGAGCGCGAGTACTGGCGGCTGACCGCGCGCCCGCACACCGACGACCTGCCCACCACGATCCGGCACGTGCGCGAACTCCTGGAGGACATCGTCGAGCGGCAACTCGTCGCCGACGTCACCGTGGGCACCCTGCTCTCCGGCGGCCTCGACTCCAGCGCCGTGACCGCGCTCGCCGCCCGGGCGCTTGCCGCGCAGGGCGACCCCACGCCCCTGCGCGCCTTCTCCGTCGACTTCACCGGACACGACGAGCGCTTCGAGTCGAACGTGCAGTGGGAGGACCCCGACACGCCGTTCGCGATCGAGGTGGCCCGGCACGTCGGAGCCGAGCACGTCGTCGTGGAACTCGACAGCGAGGACGTGCTCGACCCGCAGGTGCGGGCCGCGGTGCTGCGGGCCCAGGACCTGCCGGTGTCCACCGGCGACATGGAGTACTCGCTGTACCTGCTGTGCCGGGCCCTGAAGGAGCGGATGACCGTCGCCCTGTCCGGGGAGGCCGCCGACGAACTCTTCGGCGGCTACACGTGGTTCCACGACCCGGAGGCCGTCGAGGGCGACACCTTCCCCTGGCACCACCCCTTCGAGAAGGCCGGCGGCATCGGCGCGCTGCGCGAAGTGGGCCTGTGGGACCGGCTCGGCCTCGACGCGTACGTCAAACACCGCTACGCGGAGGCCCTCGCCGAAGTGCCGCGGCTGGCGGGGGAGAGCGGGCTCGAGGCCAGGATGCGGGAGGTGGGCTACCTCAACATCACCCGCTGGGAGAACTTCCTGCTCGACCGCAAGGACCGGATGAGCATGGCCGTCAGCCTGGAGGTGCGCGTCCCGTTCACCGACCACCGGCTCGTCGAGTACGTCTTCAACACCCCCTGGGCGATGAAGAACCACGACGGCCGGGAGAAGAGCCTGCTGCGCTCGGCGATGCGCGGGATTCTCCCCGACTCCGTTTTGGACCGCAAGAAGAACCCCTACCCCTCCACGCAGGACGAGACCTACGAGATCGCGGTGCGCGCCATGGTCGAGAACCTGCTCACCGGGGACTCCCCGGTGCTGCGCCTGGTGACGCCCGACGCCGTGCGGCGGCTGCTCGACCGGCCCGTCGGCGCCTACGCGATGGGCGGGCCGTGGAGCGCCCGCGCGGTCCTGGAGCGGCTCATCGAGTTCGATGCCTGGGTCACCCGGTACGGCGTGCGCGTCGAGCTGTGACGCACACGGCCGACACACGCGTGACCGAGCCCGCACCGGCCCTGCACACCGGGCGCGCCGCCCGCGCTCCGGGCCGGACCCCGCTGATCGACCACCGGGCGTTCCCGCTCGAACCGTTCGACTCCGCACTCACGCTCCGGCACCTCGTCGAACCCGAGGTCCGCCGGACGCGGGGTTGGGCCACGCCTGCCGCGTCGACAGCCGGTGCCTCGGCGCCGCACGGCCGGTCCGCCCGCGACCCCGGCGTGCGAACGAGCCGGACCGGACATCCGAACGCGGGCGGCCTGCCCCGCCCCGACGCCCACGATCTCGCGTGGGCGGACGAACTCCTCGACCTGGCGGAGGGACGTCCGACGACCGCCGTGCCCTGAGGCACACCTGCCTCCGGCGGGCAGACACCCGGAGACGTTCACGGGCGCCGGGCCTCGCGCCGGACGCACGCCACCGCGTCCGGGCAACGGCTCCCGCCACCAGCCCTCACCCGGACCTCCCACCCGACCGGAGCCCAGTGCCGGTGGCGTACGGGGCTCCCCGTCAACGGAGCCCCGTATGCCACCGACCTCGTCGACACCCCCGTCGTCCCCGACGCCCGTGTCCCCGCCCCACAGTCGTACCGCCGGGCGGTCCCGGCCCCCGGCCGCACTGCTCGTCGCCGTCCTGGCGCTCCTGTCCTTCGTGATGCCGCTGGCCACCGACATGTACCTGCCGGCGTTCCCGCGGATGGCCCGTGACCTGGGCACGGACGCCTCCGGCGTGCAGCTGACCCTCACCGCCTTCATGGCCGGACTCGCCCTGGGCCAACTCGTCTTCGGGCCACTGTCCGACCGGTACGGACGACGTCTTCCGATCCTCGTCGGCACCGGGATCTGCACCCTCACCACGGCGCTGTGCGCCGTCGCCCCCTCCCTGGAGTGGCTGATCGTGTGGCGGCTGCTGAGCGGTGCGGCCGGGGCCGCCGGGCTGGTCGTCGGGCGCGCCGTGGTCGCCGACATCGCCCAGGGCGTGCGCGCGGCACGGCTGTTCGGCATCCTCATGGCCCTGGGCGGCGTGGCACCCGTCGTCGCCCCGCTGGCGGGCGGAGCCGTGGCCGCGGCGGCCGGGTGGCGGTCGGTGTTCTGGGTGCTCGCGGCGGCTTCCCTGGTCTCCCTCGCCGCCGCGTACCTGGCCGTACCCGAGACCCTGCCGCTCGGGCGGCGAACCCCGGTCGGTCTCGGCTCCGTCGTCCGCTCGGTCCGCTCGGTGCTGGGCAACCGCCGCTATCTGGGCTGCACGGGCGCCTTCGCCTTCGGCAGTGCCGCGCTGTTCTGCTACATCGCGGGGTCGCCGTTCCTGCTGCAGAACGTCCTCGGCCTGAGTGTCGGACAGGCCTCGGCGGCCTTCGCCGCGGGCGCCCTGACCGCGACCCTGTCCAGCGCGCTCGGTGCCCGACTGGCGGGCCGGTTCACGCCCTGGGCGCTGCTGGTGGCCGGACTCGTCGCGCTGACCGCCGCCGCGGTCGTCGCGCTCGCCCTCACCGCCACCGGCCGGCTCGGGCGGACCGCCGCGTTCACCCTGCTCGGCCTCGCCTTCCTCGGACTCGGCCTCGTCTTCGCCAACGGCACGACGCTGGCCGTCGGCGCGGTGCCCGGGGCGACCGGCACAGGATCCGCGGTGCTCGGCACCGCGCAGAGCCTGCTCGGTGCCCTCGCCGCCCCGCTCATGGGCCTCGGCGGGGAACACACCGCACTGCCCCTGTTTCTGGGGATGACGATCAGTGCGCTCATCGCGCTGCTCTGTCTAGCGGCCGCGCGGGCCCGTCCGGCACCCCGCCTCAAAAAGGATTTCCTCGGGAATTCTTGATGCGATTCTGGAGCCCTCCTATAGGAGAGCCACAGGGGCCGTTCCGGTCCGGCGGGCGGATTTCCGCAGGACATTCCCTTGCCCATGACATGTGGGGATGCCGAAACTTGCCGCTTCCTGACGGGACTTGACGGAGTCAGTGGATATTTCTTTCCGGGGTCATTTGAGGCGCCGGAGAATTCACGGACCCGTCCAGGAGGAGGTTTCAGTGGACCACTATCTCGATCTTCTGAGTCGACTGCCCGCGGCCCAGCAGCCCGACTGGAAGGACGACGAAGCGCTGTCCGGCGTACGGGAGGAACTCGCGGCCCGCCCCGCCCTGGTGCGAGCCTCGGACGTCCACCGGCTGCGGGTCCTGCTGGCGCGGGCCGCCTCGGGAGCCGTGCAGGTGGTGCAGGCCGGCGACTGCGCGGAGGACCCCGAGGAGTCCGGCAGCGGCGACGTCGCCCGCAAGGCGGCCCTCCTCGACGTGCTGGCCGGCACCCTCAAGTCGCTGTCCCACCGGCCCGTCCTGCGCGTCGGCCGGATCGCGGGCCAGTTCGCCAAGCCCCGCTCCCGGCCGACCGAGACGGTCCTGGGACGCACCCTGCCCGTCTACCGGGGCCACCTCGTCAACAGCCCCGAACCCGACCCCGACCTCCGCCGCGCCGACCCCGGCCGACTGCTGACCTGCTACGACGCGGCGGACCGCGTGCTGCGCCACCTCGGCTGGCACCGGCCCACCCCCGGAGACGGCGTGGACGCCACGGTGTGGACCAGCCACGAGGCCCTCGTCCTCGACTACGAACTCCCGCAACTGCGCCCGGACGACAGTGGCGCGCCCTACCTCGCCTCCACCCACTGGCCCTGGATCGGCGAGCGCACCCGCCTGCCGGACGGCGCGCACGTCGCGCTGCACGCCGCGATCGTCAACCCCGTGGCCTGCAAGGTCGGTCCCGGCATCACTCCGGAGGAACTCCTCGACCTCTGCGACCGGCTCGACCCGCACCACGAGCCCGGCCGGCTCACCCTCATCGCCCGCATGGGCGCCGCGGCGGTGAGCAGCAGACTGCCCCGCCTCGTCCGCGCGGTGCGCCGGGCCGGGCACCCCGTCCTGTGGCTGTGCGACCCGATGCACGGCAACACCGTCGCCAGCCCCGACGGACTGAAGACCCGTTTCGTGGAGACGGTCGTGCACGAGGTCGAGTCCTTCTACGAGGCGGTCGGCGAGGCCGGCGGCGCACCCGCGGGACTGCACCTGGAGACCACCCCCGACGACGTCGCCGAGTGCCTCTCCCGCGAGGCGCCCGAGCAGCGGGATGCCGGCAAGTACACCAGCTTCTGCGACCCGCGGCTCAACCCGGCACAGGCCATGACGGTGGCCGCCGCCTGGCGCGGCTGACCCCCACGACCCCGACATGGGAGGCGAGTTGAACCCCAACACGGATCTGCCCCGGGCCACGGCCCTGGTCACCGGAGCGGCCGGCGGCATCGGCAGCGCGATCGTCCGCGTGCTCGGCGAGAGCGGTGTCACGGTCGCCGCCGTCGACCGACCCGGCGCCAGAGCCGACGTGCTCGCGGCCAAGGCACGCGCCGACGGCCTCGACGTGCACGCCTTCACGGCCGACGTCACCCGGGAAGCGGACGTGGAGGCCCTGCTCGACAGCGTCGAGAACAGTACTGGCGCGGTGGCGAGCCTGGTGAACGCGGCCGGAGTGCTCACACCCGGCCGCGCCCACACGCTGACCCACGAGGACTGGGCGGCGACCTTCGCGGTCAACACGACCGGCGTCTTCCTCGTCTCCCGGGCCGTCGTGCGCCGCATGCTGGACGCCCGCAGGACCGGCGCGATCGTCACGGTCGCGTCCAACGCGGCCGGCACCGCGCGCACCGGAATGGCGGCCTACGCCGCCTCCAAGGCCGCCGCGACCATGTTCACCAAGTGCCTGGGCCTCGAAGTGGCCCGGCATGGCATCCGCTGCAACGTCGTGGCTCCCGGCTCCACCGAAACCCCGATGCTCGCCTCCCTGTGGCACGACGCCTCGGGACGCGCGGGCACCCTCGACGGCACCCCGGACGAGTACCGGGTGGGGATCCCGCTCGGCCGGATCGCCCACCCCACCGACATCGCCGACGCCGTGGTCTACCTGCTGTCCGACCGCGCCCGGCACATCACCCTGCAGTCGCTCACCGTCGACGGCGGCGCCACCCTGGGGGTGCCCGCGTGAACGCGCCCACCGCCCCCGGCATACCCGCCATCGAGTCCTACCGGCTGCCCGGCCCCGCGGACCTGCCCGCCAACACCGCGACCTGGACCCCGGATCCGCGCCGCGCGGTGCTCCTCGTCCACGACATGCAGCGCTACTTCCTGCGCCCCTTCCCCGGCTCGGTCGGCACTCCGCTCGTCGCCCACGCCGCACTCCTGCGCCGCACGGCCGCACAGGCCGGGATGCCCGTCGCGTACACCGCCCAGCCCGGCGGCATGACCCCGGAACAGCGGGGCCTCCTCGCGGACTTCTGGGGCCCGGGCATGACCCCGTCCGCCACCGACCGGCAGGTGGTCGACGCGCTGGCGCCCGCGCCGGGCGACCGCACCTTCACCAAGTGGCGCTACAGCGCCTTCGTCAACTCCGGCCTGCTGGAATGGATGAGGCTGAACCGCCGCGACCAACTGCTGATCTGCGGTGTCTACGCGCACGTGGGCGTGCTGATGACGGCCTGCGAGGCGTTCTCCCACGACGTCCAGCCCTTCCTCGCCGCAGACGCCGTCGCCGACTTCGGGGCGGCGGAGCATCATATGGCCCTGCGGTACGCGGCCCGGCGCTGTGCCGTCGTGCGCACCGCCGGACAGCTCGCCGCCGAACTGCGCTCCGCGGGGCGGGAGCCGGAACGGCAGCAGGAGCGGGCGGAGGCACCGCGATGACCGACGACCTGCTGGCGCGGGTCCTGGCCGGGCGCGAGCCCGCGTACGCCCTGCTGCACCGCCCCGAAGCCACCGGACCCGGTGTGGTGGAGGTGCTGGCCGGCCACGTGGTGCGCCTGACCGAGCTGGCCGACCTGACGGAACTCACGCCGCCCGCCGCACCGGGCACCGGCGCCGCCCACCACGACGTCCTCGCCCTCGTCCCGTACCGCCAGCTCGCCGAACGCGGCTACGCGGCACCCGACGACGGCACCCCGCTCACCGGCCTGGTCGTGCGCGAGCAGGCCCGCGTCGCGCTCGCCGACGTCCTCCGCCGGGTCCCGCACACCGCCGCGACCCTCGTCGACGGCCGTTTCGAACCCGACGACGCCACCTACGCGGACACGGTCCGGCGGATCGTCGACGAGGAGATCGGCACCGGGCAGGGCGCGAACTTCGTCGTCAAACGGTCCTTCGTCGCCCGGGTCGAACACCCCGACGCGCTCACCGCGCTCCGCTTCTTCCGCCGCCTGCTGGGCAAGGAGACCGGCGCCTACTGGACCTTCCTCGTGCAGACCGGGGAGCACACCCTGGTCGGCGCCTCACCGGAACGGCACATCAGCGTCGAGGCGGGCCACGCGGTGATGAACCCCATCAGCGGCACCTACCGCTACCCGCCGACCGGGCCGGACCTCGACGAGGTCATGGAGTTCCTGCGGGACACCAAGGAGACCGACGAGCTGTACATGGTCGTAGACGAGGAACTCAAGATGATGAGCCGGATCTGCGAGGCGGGCGGCCGGGTCACCGGACCGCACCTGAAGGAGATGGCGCGCCTGGCCCACACCGAGTACTTCATCGAGGGCAGGTGCACCCGGCCCGCCCCCGAGATCCTGCGCGAGACACTCTTCGCTCCGACCGTCACCGGCAGCCCGCTGGAGAACGCCGCCCGCGTCATCGCCCGCCACGAGCCCGACGGCCGCGGCTACTACGCGGGGGTGGCGGCGCTCATCGGCCGGGACGCCACGGGCGGCACCGCGCTCGACTCCGCGATCCTCATCCGTGCCGCGCGGCTCCGCGCCGACGGCCGCATCGAGATCGGCGTCGGCGCCACCCTCGTGCGGCACTCCGATCCCGCCGCCGAGGTCGCCGAGACCCGAGCAAAGGCCGCGGGACTGCTCGACGCGCTGACCGCGCCGGGCGGCACCCTCTCCGACCATCCCGACGTACGCGCCGAACTCGCCCGCAGGAACACGACCGTGTCCGACTTCTGGCTGGCATCCGGCGACGACGGTGCCCCCGCGGACCTCGCCGGGCGCACCGCCTTGGTGGTCGACGCGGAGGACACCTTCACGGCGATGCTGGCCCTCCAGCTGAAGGCCCTCGGCATGGCCGTGACCGTGCGCCGCTACGACGAGCCGTACACGCTCGACGGGCACGACCTCGTCGTCATGGGGCCCGGCCCGGGTGACCCGACGGACACCGCCCACCCAAAGATCGCGCACCTGCGCGCGGCCGTTCACGAACTCCTCGACCGCAGGCTGCCGTTCCTCGGTGTCTGTCTCAGCCACCAGGTGCTGTGCACCCTCCTCGGCCTCGACGTGCGCCGGAAGGCGCGCCCGAGCCAGGGTGAGCAGCGCCGCGTCGACCTGTTCGGCGAGAGTGCCCTGGTCGGCTTCTACAACACCTTCGCCGCCCACAGCGACGACGACAAGATCCACGTCGAAGGCGTCGGAGCCGTGGAGGTCTGCCGCGACCCGGCCGACGGCGCCGTGCACGCGCTGCGCGGCCCCGGCTTCGCCTCGCTGCAGTTCCACCCCGAATCACTGCTCACGCGCGACGGCCCACGCATCGTGGGCGCGCTGATCAAGGAGGTATTCCGCTCGTGAAGGTCGTCGTCGCCTGGTGGGACCTCGCGTCCTCGCAACACGACGCGGCGTCCCTGCGCCCGTTCCTGCGGGACGAGGCCGTCGCCCGCTTCTCGAAGGTGGAGGGACTGCGTCTGAAGGTGTGGCTGTCGGACGCGCCGACGGAGCGCTGGGGCGCGCTGTTCCTGTGGGAGTCCGCGCGGGCCGCGGAGCAGGAACTACCCGCCCGCGCCGCAGAGATCATCGGCTGTCCGCCGGCCGAGGTGCACGTCTTCGACGTGGAGGCGGTCACCGAGGGACGTCACACCACCCCGTCCCTCACCGGGGTCGGGCTCGCCCACGAGGAGAGGGGCCGGGTCGCGTGAAGGACCTCATCGTCGTCGGCGGCGGCATCGGAGGACTCGCCGCCGCCCTCGCCGCCGCCCGCCCAGGACGCAAGGTCACCGTGCTCGAACGCCACGACGTGTACGGCGAGCTGGGCGCCGGCATCCAGCTCGGGCCCAACGCCTTCCACGCCCTGGACCGGCTCGGCGTCGGCGACGCCGTACGGGCCCGCGCGGTGCGCGTCGACGCCCTGCGCTTCATGAACGGTACCTCGGACACCGAGGTCGCCTCGATGCCGCTGACCGGCGCCTACGTCCGGCGGTTCCGGAACCCGTATGCCGTCGTGCACCGCGTCGACCTGCACCGTCCGCTGCTCGACGCCTGCCGCGACGCCGGTGTCGACCTGCGCGTGAACAGCCGCCTGGTCCGCTACGAACAGGAGGCCGGGAGCGTCACGGCCGTGCTGGACGACGGGGAACGCGTCACCGGCCGTGCCCTGATCGGCGCGGACGGCATCCGTTCCGCCGTGCGCGCCCAGTTGCTCGACGACGGCGAACCGCGGGTGTCGGGGCACACCATCTACCGCTCCGTCGTGCCCATGGAAGCGGCGCCGCCACAGCTGCGCCGGAACGTCGTGACCCTGTGGGCGGGACCGAAGTGGCACTTCGTCCATTACCCCATCGCCGCAGGCGAGTTCCTCAACATGGCGATCACTCGCGACGACGGGGCACGGGAGGCGGTGGCCGGCGTGCCGGTGTCCGACGAGCGGGTCCTGGGCGAGTTCCCGGCCCTCGGCCCGTGCGCGCGCGGCCTGCTGGAACTCGGCCGGGACTGGCGCACCTGGGTGCTCTGCGACCGGGACCCGGTCACCACCTGGACGGACACCCGCGTCGCGCTGCTCGGCGACGCCGCCCATCCGATGCTCCAGTACGCCGCCCAGGGCGCCTGTCAGGCGCTGGAGGACGCCGTGGTGCTCGGCGAACTCCTCGGCGGAGCGGCCGGCGAGGACGTGCCCCAGCTCCTGGAGAAGTACGCCGCCGCACGCCGGGAACGCACGGCGCGGGCCCAGTGGGTGGCCCGCGAGATGGGGGAGCGCCTCTATCACCCCGAGGGGCGGGCCGCGCGGGAACGCGACGCGATGCTGGGGTCGCTGTCGGCCGACGAGATGTACGACGCCGTGCAGTGGCTGCACGGCGAGCGGAACTTCGCGGCCCCCGGCCGCGGATGACACGTCCGCGACGCGTCACGGACGAGCGGACCGCCCCGGGAATCCGGAGCGGCCCGCTCGTCCTCTGTGCGCGCTCAGCCCTTCAGCGGACCCCACCACTCGGAGTGGGCCCGGTACCAGGCGACGGTCTCCCGCAGCCCGGTCGCGAAGGGCGTCAGCGGCCGGTATCCGAGCTCCGTGCGGATCTTCGTGTCGTCCGTGGCGTAGCGCAGGTCGTGGCCCTTGCGGTCCGCCACCGGACGGATTCGGGAGGCGTCGGCGCCGCACAACGCCAGGAGCCGGTCGGTGATCTCGCGGTTCGTCAGCTCGTCGCCGCCGCCCACGTTGTAGATCTCGCCGGCCCGGCCCCTGGCGAGCACCAGGTGCACGGCCCGGCAGTGGTCGTCGACGTGCAGCCACTCCCGGCTCTGCCGGCCCGTGCCGTACAGGGGCACGTCCAGGCCGCTGACCAAGTTCGTGGTGAAGAGCGGGATCAGCTTCTCCGGGTGCTGGCGCGGACCGTAGTTGTTGGAACAGCGGGTGATGCGCACGTCCAGGCCGTGCGTGCGCCAGTAGGAGCGGGCCAGCAGGTCGGCGGAGGCCTTGGACGCGGCGTAGGGAGAGTTGGGCAGCAGCGGCTCCGCCTCGTCCCAGCTGCCCGTCTCGATCGACCCGTAGACCTCGTCGGTCGAGATGTGCACGAACCTCTCCACGCCGGCCCGCAGCGCGGCGTCGAGCAGCGTCTGGGTACCGAGCACGTTGGTCCGCACGAAGGCGCGCGGGCCGAGCAGCGAGCGGTCGACGTGCGACTCCGCGGCGAAGTGCACGACGTCCCGGTGGCCGGGCAGCAGCCCCGCCACCAGCTCCTCGTCGCAGATGTCCCCCTTCACCAGGGTCAGCCGCGGATGGTCGAGCGGCAGATTGGCGAGGTTGCCCGCGTAGGTGAGAAGGTCGAGGACGGTGATCTCGGCGTCCTCGTAGCCCGCGTACCGTCCGTCCAGGATGCTGCGGACGAAGTGCGAGCCGATGAATCCGGCACCGCCGGTGACCAGGACACGGTGGGTCACGCCACCACCGCCCGGCAGTCGTCGCCGACGACGAGCTGGTGGGCCCGGGTACCGGGCGGCGAGGTGACCTGTGAACCGCGGCCGAGCAGCGAGGCACGCACCGGCCCGACCCCGTCGAGGACCGCGCCCCGCAGCAGGATGGAGTCCTCGACGTCGGAGCCGTTCACCGTGCAGTTGGCGCCGAGCGAGGTGTGCGGGCCGATCCGGCTGTCCTGCACGACCGCGCCGGAGCCGACCACCAGCGGCCCGGTGAGGCGCGAGCGCACCACCGTGGCGCCGTGCTCCACCACGACGGGCCCGTCCAGGACGCTGTCCTGGTCCACCTGGCCGCGCACCGCGGTCTCCACGCGGTCGAGCAGCACGCGGTTGCACTCCAGGAGACCGTCCGTCCTGCCGGTGTCCTGCCAGTACCCGGAGTGCTCGACGGCGGTGACGGTGCGGCCCTGGTCGACGAGATGCTGGATGGCGTCCGTGATCTCCAACTCGCCCCGGGCACTGGGAGGAACGGCACGCACCGCGTCATGGATGCGCGCGGTGAAGAAGTACACGCCGATGACGGCGAGATCGCTGCGCGGACGCCGGGGCTTCTCCACCAGGGCCCGAACCACCTGGTCCTCGCCGACCTCGGCGACGCCGTACTGGCGCGGGTCGAGGACCTTCGTGACGACGACCTGCGCGGCCGGGCGGCGGGTGGCGAAGGCGTCGGCCGCCTCGGCGATGCCCTCGGCGAGCACGTTGTCCCCGAGGTACATGACGAAGTCCTCGTCGCCGAGGAACTCGCGGGCGATCACCACGCAGTGACCGAGCCCGAGGGGGGCCTCCTGGCGGAGGTAGGTGATCCGCAGACCGAGGTCCGAGCCGTCTCCGATCTCGGTGGCTATCTCCTCGGCGTGGTCCCCGACGACGATGCCGACCTCGGTCACTCCGATGTCGCGGATGTTCTCCAGGCAGTGGACGAGAACGGGCTTGTTGGCCACCGGGACCAACTGCTTGGCCATCGAGTGGGTAAGGGGACGGAGTCGGGTTCCCATTCCGCCCGACAGAACGAGTGCTTTCATTGCGACCTCTCACTCAATAGGTGGGGCAGCGGTGAAGCCAACAATGCCGCAAGAGCCTTGCGGGCACCTGGAGAACACTTAGCGGCCCGCCAGAAGAAGCCGGCCTCGGCTCTCCAGGAATTCCCTGAGTATTCCCTAGGACGCATTCCTACGGTGACGTCATGCGCATTCTCTTTCTGGCCGGGGGAAGCCCGGCAACCATTTTCGGCCTGGCACCGCTCGCCACGGCCGTGCGGAACGCGGGACACCAGGCCTTCATGGCATCGACCGAGGAGATGATGCCGGTCGTCGCCGGGGCGGGACTGCCCGGTGTCCCGGTCACCGGCCGCTCCATCCGCGACTTCATGACGACGGACCGGCAGGGCAGGGCCCTCGAATGGCCGGAGGACCCGCTGGAGCACGTCGCGTTCATCGGCCGCGGATTCGGGCGCATGGCCGCCGACAGCCTCCCGGCCCTCGTCGAGCTCGGCCGCGCCTGGCGGGCCGACCTCGTGGTCGGCGGGATGCTCTGCTTCGCCGCACCACTGGCCGCCCGGCAACTCGGCATCCCCTGGGTCCGCCAGGCCTGGGACACCGGGGAGCCGGCCGAGGTGGACGGCGCCGCCGAGAGCGTCCTCGGTCCCGAACTCGCCGGCCTCGGCCTGGACCGGCTCCCCGCCCACGACCTGTACATCGACATCTGCCCGCCGAGCCTGCGTCCCGGCGACGCCCCCGGCGCGCAGCCCATGCGCTACGTCCCGGGCAACGGGCAGCGCACTCTCGAGCCGTGGATGTACACGCCGGGTTCCCGGCGCAGGGTCCTGGTGACCGCGGGCAGCCGGGTCAGTCGCACCCAGTACTTCGACTACGTGCGCGAACTGGCCCGCAAGGTCGGCGCGCTGGGCACGGAGCTGCTCGTCGCCGTGCCCGACGAGGTGGCCGGTGAGCTGGCCGAGGGGCTGCCTCACGTACGGGCGGGCTGGATGCCGCTCGACGTGGTCGCGCCGACCTGCGACCTGGTGGTGCACCACGCGGGCGGCGGCACCGCCCTGTCCGCCATGAACGCCGGGGTGCCCCAGCTGCTGATCCCCAACATGCCCAAGCTCGTGCCGCCTTCGCGGCGCCTGGTCGACTTCGGCGCCGCGCTGATGGTCCCCGACGGGGAGGACTCGCAGGACGCCGTGGTGGCCGCCTGCGAGAAGATCCTCGGTGACTCGGCGTACCGGGAGCGGTCGCAGGCGCTGGCCCGGGAGATAGCCGCGATGCCCGCTCCGGCACAGGTGGTCGAGGCGCTGGCCGGGGCGGCCTGCTGAGCGGGGCGCGACGGGCACGACGATGGGGCGGTACCGGCCCGGCCGGTACCGCCCCACCGTGTGACCGGCCCCTCACCAGGACTGGCGGGCCGCGCGCAGGGCGGTGACGCGCTCACGGCCCGGCTGCAGACCGTCGACCAGGTCGGTGTCCAGGCGCGGGTCGCCGGTCAGGATCCCCTCGTGCAACAGGCGCACGCGCAGGCACGGTTCGATGCCGAGCTCCTCGTCCAGGACCCGGCGCAACCGGTGGAACGCCTCCAGCGCCTCCACCTGCCGGCTGGAGCGGTACAGGGCCAGCATGTACTGGGCGGTGAGGTTCTCGTTGAGCGGATGCCGGGCGGACAGCGCGCCCAGTTCGCTCAGGAGCTGATGGTGCAGGCCGAGCCGGAGCTCGGCCTCGAAGCACTGCTCCATCATGCCGAGCCGGGTCTCGGTGAGGCTGTCCACCCGCTCGCGCAGATGAGGCCCCGGCGTGATGTCGGCCAGGGCCTCGCCCCGCCACAGGGACAGCGCGCCGCGGAAGATCCCGGACACCGCCCGGTCGTCGCCGTTGCGCTGGGCCACCCGGCCCTCCTGCAGCAGGCGGGTGAAGCGGGCGAGATCGAGGGCGTCCGGCTCGGTGACGACGCGGTAGCTGCGCGAACCAGTGGCCAGCCGCTGCCGGGCACGCTTCAAGGAGCCGACCGACGGCGCGTGCGCGAGGGACCGGCGTATCTGCAAGATGTACGTCTGAAGTGTTGGCAGCGCACTGGGTGGGGGACTGTTCCCCCATAACTCCTGACTGCACAACTCGGTGGAGACCGGGAGATTCGCATGGAGCAGAAGAAGGGCCAGAAGATGCCGTTGCTTCGGTGCCGTCGGAAGGTATTCGACCCCATCGTCCACGGCGGATATCGGCCCCAAGACACGAAATTCCATTGCTTCCCCTGAACGATCCAGGCAGTCCGGATCCTGCCTTGCGAGTTCCCTACCCTCTGGCAGGATCGTTCGGGGCGCAATGAAGCCCGGAATATTGTGTCAGGTGCCCGACCGTGCTCCGCCCGTCCGCTCCCGCGCGGCGGCGAGCAGCTCCACCTGTTGCTCCCAGACGCCGCCTATGGGGCAGACCACCACGTGCTCGGCCCCGGCCTGTCCGTACGCGTCGATGCGCTCGGCGACCCGCTGCGGCGGACCCGACACCGCGACCGCGTCGGCCAGTTCGCGGGGAAACCCGAACTGCCCGTGCAGGACGTCGACAAGGTCCTGCTGCCCGAGTCCGCCGAGATGGCCGTCGAGCGCCGCGAACACGGTGACCGTGACGCGGGGCGCCGGCCGCCCCGCCGCCGCGCGCAACTCCCGCAGCACGTCCAGGCCCTCGGCGACCGCCTTCGGGGTGACGGCGGCCGGCAGCCAGCCGTCACCGAGTGCCGCGGCGCGGCGCAGCGCGGCGGGCGAACCGCCGCCGATCCACACCGGCGGGGTGGGCACCGCCGGGGCCAGCGTCACCTTCGCCCCGGGCAGGTCCGGCAGATCGGTCCGGCGCCCCGCGAGCAGTGAGGGCAGGGCCCGCAGCGCCTCGTCGGTGCGCCGGGCCCGCTCCGCCACCGGCACGCCCGCGGCCTGCCACTCCTGCGCCGGGACGCCGCCGAGCCCGACACCGAGGTGCAGCCGCCCGGGCGCGACCGCGTGCAGGGTGCCGAGCTGCTTGGCCGTCCACGACAGCCGGCGCAGCGCCAACTGCAGCACGCCGAAGCCGACTTCGAGCCGTTCGGTCGCCCCCGCCGCTGCCGCGAGGGACACGGTGCTCTCCAGGAACGGCGCGCCTGTGGCGAGGTGGTCGCTGGCCCACAGCGAGTCCAGCCCGGCCTCCTCGGCGCGCCGGGCCACGTCCTGCGGCGCGGGGAGTGAGCCGTCCTTCGCGGCGAGGGACGAGTACGAGATGCCTGTCTTGACCATGGGGTTCTGGGTCTCCATGAGGTGTCGGCCGGCCCGGGAGGGCCTGAGGTGTGACTGCTGAGAAGGGCGTGCGTCGGGCGTCACCGTGCGGTGGACGGCGCCTCGCCGATGCTGATCACCGCGCAGCGGTGGTGGTCGATATCGACCATGCCCTTGGTGGCGCCGAAGATCTCCTGGAAGACGGGCTGTGCCGCGCACCGCTCGAACGACTCGCGGTCGGCCCAGGAGGCGAGGCTGAAGTAGACGTCGGGTGAGTGAAGCGAACGCACCAACTCGTGCCGGATCAGACCGGGCTGGCGCTCCATGAACTCGCCGCCGCGACGGTAGATGTCCTCGTAGTGTTCGGTCGATCCGGTGACGGTGATCCGGTTGGCTATCACGTACATGCGTGGCCTCCGAGCTGGCTGGTGACGGGGGAGGGGAGACGGGGAGGGGAGACGGGGAGGGGAGACGGGCGGGCCCGGTGTCGGGGGATTGCACCGGGCCCGCCCGCCGGTCTCAGACGTGCTGGTTCTCGGCCTCGGGGCTCTGCTCGGGCTGTGGGGCGGAGCCCTCGGCACGCGGCGCGGAGGAACCCGCGAGCATGGCGAACACCAGGACCGCGCCCAGGGCGCAGACCCCGGCCACCCACCACAGGGCGATGTGCCACGCACTGGTGAAGTGGTCGGCCAGCACGGCGTGTTCGGGCCCGTCCGGAAGGTTTCCGGACGAGATCTCCTTGGCCAGGTGGGCCGAACCGACCCGGCTCTGGATCAGGCTGACCAGAAGCGAGCCGAAGATGGCGAGGACCAGCGCCTCGGCACCGCCGCGGATGGTGTTGAGGAACCCCGCGGCCATGCCGGCCCGCTCGGGCTCGACCTGGCTCATGGCCTGGCCGTCGGTGATCCCGAAGGAGATGCCCATGCCGATGCCGATCACGACCAGCGGTCCGAACAGGGTGCCCGCGCCGATCCCGGGCTTCAGGACGGTCAGCCACGCGCTGCCCGCCGCGATCAGCAGCAGCGCGAGCGTCATCAGGACGCGCGGCGGGAACCCCCGGGTGAGGAGCCAGCCGCCGACCTGCGGGGCGATCAGCACGGGCACGGTCATCAGCAGCATGGTCACGCCGGCGCTGGTCGCCGAGGCGTCGCTGGCGCCCTGGAAGTACGTCGGCAGGAACGTCAGCGTGCCGACGAAGCCGATCGAGGTGATCAGGGTGCTCACGCACCAGGCCGTGTACCGGCGGTTCCTGATCAGCGTCAGGTCGAGGACCGGGTGGTCGCTGCGCCGCTCCACCAGGGCGAAGGCGACGAGCAGGGCGACGCCCAGCAGCAGTGCGACCACGATCAGCGGGTTGCCCCAGCCGCTCTCCGGCCCCTGCACCAGCCCGACCATCACGAGGGCGAGCCCCAGGACGAACGTGACCACACCGGGGACGTCGACCCGCGGCCGCTCACCGGCCCGCGACTCCGCGATCCGGACCGAGCCGAGCAGCACGAAGACCAGGACCACCACGTAGAAGAGGAAGCTGGCGCGCCAGCCGAGGCTGCCCACCAGCCAGCCCGAGAGCGTGGGGCCGAACGCGATGCCGATGCCGACGACGGTGCCCATCGCGGCGAACGCCCGGGTGCGGGCCGCCCCGTCGAACGTGGTGGCGAGAATGGCGCCCGAGCTGGCCAGTACGCCGGCCGCGCCGACACCCGCGACCGCGCGGGACAGGTCGAGCAGCAGGATGTGCGGCGCCAGCGCGCTGACCAGGGACCCCAGGGCGAACAGGCCGCCACCGATGACGAAGACCCGGCGCCGCCCGAACAGGTCGGACAGGGAGCCCGCGACCAGCGTGACCGCCGCGAACAACAGGTTGTAGACGTTCACCACCCACATGAGGGGGGCGCCGGAGGTGTCCAGGTCCTTGCCGATGTCGGGGAGCGCCACCGCGGCCCCGGAGATGGACATGGGGACGACGAGTACACCCAGCAGCACGACGACGAGCGTCATGACGGGACTCGACCCCGGGGGAGATGACTTCGTGTCGGCTGTGCTCATCGGGTTTCCTTCCCCTACGTGACGTGGACAGCGATGAACGTAAAAGGTCAAGTTGGGTTGAGGTCCAGTGCGGCCCCGGCACTTCGTCAGGTCCGCCGGAGCGGCTCAGATCCTCCCCAGCAGGTCTCTAGGACGGTGGGCGAGCCTGCTGGGGACGGCCGCGGTGGCCTCACCGCGGCCGGTTCACGACCGGCATCCAAGGAGTGTGCTGCGGTGTTCACGGACCTGGCGGAATTCCACCGGTGGCTCGCGGAACGGCACGAGAAGGGCGAGTACCGGGTGACCCCCGCCCCGCTGGACCGGCTCGACGGGTGGTCCGTCGACCCGGTCACCGGCGATCTGCGTCACGACAGCGGTGGCTTCTTCACCGTGCACGGGCTGGAGGTCACCGGCTCCCAGCGTGAGGTGGGCCACTGGCAGCAACCGGTCATCGACCAGCCGGAACACGGGGTCCTCGGCATCCTCGTCAAGGAGTTCCACGGCGTTCCCCACTGCCTGCTCCAGGCCAAGATGGAACCGGGCAACATCAACACCCTCCAGCTGTCCCCCACCGTGCAGGCCACCCGCAGCAACTACACCCGCGTGCACCGGGGGCGCGCCGTGCCCTACCTGGAGCTGTTCATCACACGTGGCCACGGCCGGCCGCTCGCCGACGCGCTGCAGAGCGAACAGGGCTCCTGGTTCCTCGCCAAACGCAACCGGAACATCATCGTGCAGATCGACGAGGACATCCCGGTGCTCGAGGACTTCTGCTGGCTCAGCATCGACCAGATCGGTCAGCTCCTCACCGTCCACGACCTGGTCAACATGGACACCCGCACCGTCCTGTCACACCTGCCGCCCGCGCTGCTGCCCGGCGCCGGACGTTTCCGCGGACCGGCCCCGCGGCCCCTGGCGGAGCTGCTCAACTGGCTGACCCACCACAAGACCGCGGACCGCACCGAACGCCGGTCCCTGCCCCTCGCCAAGACCGAGGGCTGGCGGCTGACCGACGGCGAGCTGCGCCACGAACACGACCGGTACTTCCGGATCGTCGGCGTCGACGTGCGGGCGGGCAACCGGGAGGTGACCGGCTGGTCCCAGCCGATGCTGGCACCGCGGGGCGAGGGTGTCGTCGCCTTCCTCGTCCGCCACGTCGACGGTGTCGCCCACGTCCTCGTCCAAGCCAGGGCCGAGGCCGGCACACCGGACCGCGTGGAGATCGCGCCCACCGTGCAGTGCAACCCCGGCAACCACGCGCACCAGCCGGGCGGACGCCGCCCCCGCTACCTCGACACCGTCCAGGACGCGCCCCGCGACCGGGTGCTGTTCGACGTGGTCCACTCCGAGGAGGGCGGCCGCTTCCACCACGCCCGCAACCGCTACCTCGCGGTCGACGTCACCGACGACCCGGCCGTCACGGAGGTCGACGGCTTCCACTGGACGGCCTGCGGCCGGCTCGCCGAGATCAACCAGTACGGCGGTCTGCTCAATGTGGAAGCCCGCAACCTGCTCACCTGCCTGGGCTTCGTCGCATGACGGGGACGAGCGGGCAGGCGCCGCTCCGCCTGGGCGTACTGGGCTGCGCCGAGTTCGCCCTCCGCCGGATGCTGCCGGCCCTGGCGCAGCACCCGGACATCGAGGTGGCGGCCGTCGCCAGCCGCCGCCCGGAGACGGCGCGCGCGACGGCCGCACGCTTCGGCGGCATCCCGGTGGACGGCTACGAGCGACTGCTCGCCACCGTGGAACTGGACGCCGTGTACGTCCCGCTGCCGAACGCGCTGCACGCCCCCTGGGTGGGGCGCGCCCTGGACACCGGACGGCACGTGCTCGCCGAGAAGCCCCTGACCACCAGCGGCCGGCTCACCCGCGCCGCGGTGCGCCGGGCCGAGGAAAGGGGGCTGGCGCTGGTGGAGAACTTCCTGTTCGTCCACCATCCCCAGCACGCCCGGGTGCGGGAACTGGTCGGGGACGACATCGGCCCGCTGCGCGGGATGTCCGCCGAGTTCGCCATCCCCCCACGGCCCGCGCAGGACATCCGCCACCGTCCGGACCTGGGCGGCGGCGCCCTCCTCGACGTGGGCGTCTACCCCCTCAGGGCGGCCCAGTACTTTCTGGGAACAGGTCTGGAGGTGGCCACGGCCACCCTGCGGCACGGCCCGGCCGGTGTGGACGTCGAAGGCGCGGTGGTGCTGCACCGCCCGGCCGACGGCGTGCGCGCCCACCTCTCCTTCGGCATGGACCACGCCTACGCGGCGCGCTACACGCTGCGAGGGGCGCACGGCACGGTCCGGGTGGACCGGCCGTTCACCCCGCCCGCCGACCACCGTCCGCAGGTGACGCTGGAGCGGGACGCGACGGCGCACCGCGTCGACCTGCCCGCCGCCGACCAGTGCGCGGCCGCCGTCACCGCGTTCGTGACGGCCGTCCGCACCCCCGCGTCCGCGCGAGCAGGTGCGGAGTACTCCGTGGACCTGGCCCGCCTCACCGACGAGGTGCGCGCGGCAGCGGGCTGAGGTTCCTCACGGCAGCCGCCGGGCCCCCGGGCCCTGGCGGCTGAGCACGTCGTGCGGGTTGGACAGCGCGCAGTGCTCGAGAGAGAGGCATCCGCACCCGATGCACTCCGTCAACCGCTGCCTGAGCGCCTGCAGCTGGCGGATCCGGGAGTCGAGTTCGGGCTGCCACGACGCGACGAGCCGTGCCCAGTCCGCGCGGGTGGGCGTACGCCGCTCGGGCAGCGCCGCGAACGCCTCCCCGATCGCGGTGAGCGACAGCCCGACCGCCTGCGCGGTCCGGATGACGGCGACCCGGCGCAGGGTGTCCCTGCGGTACCGGCGCTGGTTGCCGCTCGTACGACGGCTGTGGATCAGACCCTCGGACTCGTAGAAACGCAGCGCCGACGGCGGCACGCCACTGCGGGCCGACAATTCGCCCATGGTGAGCTCTTTGGACGGCGGCCGGGGTGGAACGGAATCCATCCCCTCACCGTATGAGTCCATCGGCAGGACGCCGCGGGGCCCGTGCGGACTGTGTCAGGTCGCGCGGCACGGAGCACGTCGTCGCAGGTCACCGCCGCCCACGGTGGCCGGGACCGCGTGCAGGCACCCGAACTAGGTGGTCAGCGTCCCTCCCGCTCGACGGCCCGGGCACCGACGGTGGAGGAAGGCGGCCCTCCGGCCGCGCCCCGATCTCACCGTGAGAAGGAGCGTCGTGATCGAATCCGTCGGCCCCGGACCGTCCACCAGGCTCTTCGCGTCCCTGCGCCGCCGTGACCAGCGCACCAAGGCGGAGCTGTACCTGCGCGGACTGCTCGCCACCGAAGGCCGCAAGTCGGTGCGGAACATGTCCGCCTCCTTGCAGGGCGCCGGGGACGGCGCCACCGAACAGAGCCTGCACCACTTCATCACCAGCTCCACGTGGGGCTGGCGCCCGGTGCGCGAGGCCCTCGCCGGCACGCTCGCCGACCGCGCCCCGCAGCACGTGTGGGCCGTGCGGGCCCTGCCGATCCCCAAGGCCGGCACCCACTCCGTGGGCGTGGACCGCCTCTACGTCCCCGGCCTCGGACAGTCCGTCCACGGCCAGCTCGCCTTCGGCCTCTGGTACGCCGCCGAGGGCCGCACCACTCCCGTCGACTGGCGCCTCCACCTGCCGGCGAGCTGGCTGGACGACGCACGGCGCCGGGCCCGCGCGGACATCCCGCCCGCGGCCGTCTTCGAGGACCTCGACGAGTGCGCGGTCGCCCTCGCCCTCGGCCTGCCCGCGCGGACGGGCACCCGGCGGCCGGTGGTCCTCGACCACGTCGCCGCGCGGCCCGGAGCCCTCACCGCGACGCTCGCCCGCGCCGACGTGCCGTTTCTGGCCCGGATCACCGACCGGACCCCGTTGACCGCCGCCGACCCCGCGCTGCCGGGCGCCGGCGCGGGACCGCTGCCCGCCGGCAGGCTGCTGCAGGCGGTGCGCGGCCTGGGCCGCCCGGCACACTGGCCCGACCCGGCCGGCCGGCCGGCACGGCGTACCTCCCTGGTGGCCGCGATCCCGGTACGGGCCGGGCGGTCGGCCTGCGGCCACCGGCCACTCGTGCTCCTCGGGGAGTGGGACGACATCCGCCGCCCGCCGTGCGCACTGTGGCTGGCCAGGGTGCCCGGAGCGAGCGCGGGCGCGCTGCTCGGGATGACGAAACTCGCCGCGCGGGTCGCGCACGACGGGGAGAGCCTCGGCGACCGCGTCGGACTGCGCGACTTCGAGGGCCGCTCCTTCCCGGGCTGGCACCGGCACATGACGCTGGCCTCCGTCGCGCACGCCTGGTCGACGCCCGAGCCCGCACCGGCCACCGAGCTCGGCTACGAGTTCTCGCTGTCCGCCTGAGACCGGGCCGCGGTCACAGGCCCTGACGCCCGGACGGTCGCGAGGCCCGGCCCAGCAGAGTGCCCCGGGTCCGGTGCAGGCGCAGCGCCAGCTGGATCTCCAGCGTGCGTTCCGGCGACTGCCAGCCGTCGCCGAGCAGTTCGGTGATCCGGTCGAGCCTGCGCGCGACGGTGTTCGGGTGTATGTGCAGGACCCGGGCGGCCCGCCTGGGGCTCGACCCGGAGGCGAAGTACACCTCCAGGGTGCGGGCGAACTCCGTGAAGCGCTGCTCGTCGTGGGCCAGCACCGGGCCGAGGATCCCTTCCACGTAGGAGGGGACGCTGAGCACGTCCGCCAACAGGACGCCCAGGAAGCCGAGTTCCTGCGGGGTGGCCACGCTCCCGACGCCGCCGAGCTCGGTCAGCGCCGTCAGGCAGCGCTGGGCGTCGGCGAAGAGCCTTGCCACGTCCGGCAGTCCGGTCTGCGGGCCCGCGGCGCCCGTAGTCACCGGCACGCCCAGCAGCGGCGACAGCTCCTTGTGCGCGGCCTGTGCGGCGGCCGCCGGGTCGTCGCCGGGAAGGAGCAGCGCGAGACTCTCCTCTCGCACGCTCTTCAGACCGCGCTTGCGGTGCGCGTACGACGTCGCCCATACGGCCGCCCGTTGCAGTGAGCCCCCCTCGGGGCGTGCGATGACCACGACGTAAGGGGTTTCCGGGGTGATGCCGAGCCGGGACGCCTGCTCCTCCAGCTGCCACCACAGCAGCGCCGAGGACTCCGGCGCGAGCAGCGCCTCGAACAGGTCGTCGCGGGTGCGGCCCTCGGCAAGCGCCGTGCTGCGCTCCCGCAACAGCGACAGCGCGATCGCCCGCACCGCCACCCGTAGCGGGCGCGGCCCGCGCTGCCCGGTGTGGGGGGTGTCCGGCAGGAACAGCACCGTCCCCAGGGGGTCGCCGCCGCCGGTGACCGGTGCGATCCACGCGCCGTCGTCCAGCGGCACCGGCTCGCCGGCCGCCAGCGCGTCGAAGCCCCGCTGGGTGAGCGTCTCCTCCGGGTACTGGGGCAGCTCGCCGTGGGCGGCGAGCTGCTCACCGCCCAGTTCGCGCACCGCGAACGCACCTTCGAGCGCGGTGGCGGCCACCTCGACGATGGTGTCCAGCGGGCTGCCGTCGTGCACCAGGGTCAGCAGATGGTCGTAGGCCGCTTCCATCCGCCGGTGCGTGCCGACGATGCCCCAGGCCTGGGCACAGTCCCTTTCGAGCTCGTCCCGCCGCGCGCCGAGCGACTCGACACGCTGCGCCGTACCGATGGTCGCCGCCGCGAGCGAGGCCAGCGTGGACAGCGAATCGATCTCCAACGGGGTGAAGCGGCGCACCTGACGGTGGGCGCCGTACAGGGCGCCCGACACTCCGCCCGGCCCCCGGAACGGGACGGCGACCACGGCACGGATCCCCTCCGCGCGCACCACCTGGTCGATCTCGTCGGTGTGCTCGATGGACCGGTCCGCCAGATAGTCGGAGGTCGAGAACGGTGCCCCCTTGTCGAGCGCCGCCCGGCCGAGCCCGGACGAGCTGGTGATCCGCAGGCCGATGTTGAGCGCCGTCGCGTCCCCCTCGGAGGCCACCACGGTCAGCGGCCCCTCGACCGTTTCGTGCAGTGCGAGATAGGCCAGATCGGCGCGGAGCAGGCGGCGCGCGCGCTGTGTCGCGGTGCGCAGCGTGCCCTGCACGCTGTCCGCCATCGCCTCGGCCAGGTCCCGTGACGCGTCGACGAGCGAGACCAGCGTCGCCTCGCGGTCCTGCGACTCGGTGCCCCGGTCGATCAGCGACGACGCCAGCGCCGTGGCCTGCTCCAGCTCGTGCAACTGCAGCGGCGAAGCGCCCCGCGCCCGCGCGTCGGTGAGCAATCCGTCCAGACGGTGTGCCGTTCCTTGTTCCGCCAATGTCGTCAGGACGTCGAGCACGGTGGGAAGTCGCTGGGGCGAGGCCTGTGACATCTGCCTTCTTCTCTGTGGGGGAGGAGCGGACACAGTGGGTGGTGACGTGAGCACTGTAAGGGCCCGGGGACAGTGTCACGAGACCACCTTTTGCTAAGTCATTACCGTCAGCAGGATGGCAGGCGACATGACGCGGCGGGGGCCGGGCGGCACGGGGGCCCCTCGAACCAGGGGAGGTGCCCATTGGAGGGCGTCCGCAGTTACGAGCGTTCACTGGCGCGCAGCAGGACCGCGCGGCGACGCACCGACCGGCCGGACGTGTTCACCCTGCACGGCCGTGAATGGGATCTGCTGGACGACGTCTTCGCCCCTCCGTTCTCCCCGTCGACCGGCGTGGCCATGGAACTCCTCGGCCTCACCCCCGGCGGACGGCCGCTGGCGCAGGGGGCGTTCCTCGAAGTCGGCTGCGGCACCGGCGTCATCGGTGTCTCCGCGGCGCTGACCGGCTGCGACCGCGTCGTCGCCACCGACATCAACCGCAACGCGGTCCGCAACACCGCTCTGAACGCCGTACGGCACGGCGTCTCGGGCCGGGTGCGGGCCGTCCACAGCGACCTGTTCGCCGCGCTGCCCGCAGCCGAGCGCTTCGACACCGTGTACTGGCACTCCAACTTCGTCATGGCGCCGCCCGCATACCGTTACCGGGACGTCCACGAACAGGCCTACGTGGACCCCGGGTACGCGGCGCACCTTCGCTACCTGCGCGAAGCGCCCCTCCGGCTGACCGAGAACGGCCGGGTGCTCCTGCACTTCTCCAGCCGCGGCGACCTGTCGTACCTGCGCCGGTGCCTCGCCGAGGACGGCCGGGAGCTGACGGCCGTCGAGGCGACGACCGTTCAGGAGGGCCCGGACAGGGTCGAGTACACGCTCCTGGAACTCATCTGACACCGAGCCCTTTGTACGGCCGCCCCTGACCACCGTGCCGAACCCTGTGGAGCAGCAGACGTGCGCACGCTCATCGTCGACAACTACGACTCGTTCACCTTCAACCTCGCCCACTACGTCGCCCAGGTCACCGGCGCCGAACCGACGGTGATCCGCAACGACGACCCGACCTGGCACCCGAGCCTGCTCGACGCCTACGACAGCGTGATCCTCTCGCCCGGCCCCGGCACCCCCGCCCGCGGCGGCGATGTCGGCATCTGCCGGGACGCCGTCGAGCGGGGCGGACTGCCGGTGCTCGGTGTCTGCCTCGGCCACCAGGCCATCGCGCTCTGGCACGGCGCCCGTGTCGGCCGGGCCCCTGCCCCGCACCACGGCCGGCTCTCGCCCGTCCTGCACGACGGCACCGACCTGTTCGCCGGACTCACCGCCCCCTTCACCGCGGTGCGATACCACTCGCTGGCGGTGACCGACCTGCCCGACGAGCTGGAAGCCACGGCCCACACCCCCGACGGCATTCTGATGGGCCTGCGCCACCGGCACCGCCCGCTGTGGGGTGTGCAGTTCCACCCGGAGTCCATATGCACCGACCACGGCCACGACCTCCTCGCCAACTTCGCCCGCCTGGCCCGCGAACACCGCGCCCGCCGCAACCTTCCCGTACGCCCGACCGCCGTCCCCGCCACTGCCGCGGCGCCCCGGAAGCCGGACCGAGCGGTCACCGCCAAGCGGCAACTGAAGTTACTGAACGAGCAGTTGACGACCCGATGGGACGCGGAAACCGTCTACGACCGTCTCTTCCGGACCAGCCCGTACGCCTTCTGGCTCGACAGCAGCCGCCGGGACGGCGCCACGGGCCGGTTCACGATGATGGGTGACGCCTCCGGCCCCCTGGCGCGCGTCGCGACCGCCGACGTCTGGAACGGCACCGTCACCGTCACCTCCGCCACCGGGTGCCACACCGAGAGAGCCGCCTTCCTTGACTGGCTCGACGCCGACCTGCGCAGCCTGAACACGCGACTCCCTCCGCTCCCGGGCGACTTCGCCCTTGGCTGGGTAGGTGCCCTCGGCTACGAACTCAAGGCGGAGTGCGGCGGCCGCAGGGCCCACCGCTCCGAGGATCCCGACGCGGCCATGATCTTCGCCGACCGGGCGATCGTCATCGACCACCTCATGGGCACCACACACCTGCTGGCCCTCGCGGAGAACGACGACGAGACGGCCGCCACCCGATGGCTCGACACCACGGCCACCCGCCTCCGACGACTCGCCACCGAGCCTCCGTTGCCGCCGCCCGTCCCGGACTTCTCCCCGCCCCTCACCGATGTCACCCTGCGCCACGACCGGGAGGCGTACCTCGCCCTGATCGACCGCTGCCACGAGGAGATCGCCGCCGGCGAGACGTACGAGGTCTGCCTCACCAACATGATCACGGCGTCCGGCCCACTCGACCCCTGGCAGGCCTACCGCCGACTGCGCCGCACCAGCCCCGCCCCCTTCGCCGCGCTGCTCTCCTTCGGCGCCGACCTGTCGGTGCTGAGCACGTCTCCCGAGCGCTTCCTGAGGATCTCGGCGGACGGTGTGGCCGAATCCCGGCCGATCAAGGGCACCCGGCCGCGCGGCACCAGCGAGGCCGAGGACCGGTCGCTCATCGCCGACCTGCGCGGCAGTGAGAAGGACCGTGCGGAGAACCTCATGATCGTGGACCTCGTCCGCAACGATCTCGCCCGCACCGCCCGCGCCGGTACGGTCACCGCCGACGAGATCTTCCAGATCGAGAGCTACACCACCGTCCACCAACTGGTCAGCACCGTCAGGGCCCGGCTGCGCGAGGACGCGAGCGCGGTCGACTGCGTGCGCGCCGCCTTCCCCGGCGGCTCCATGACCGGCGCCCCGAAACTGCGCACCATGGAGCTCATCGACGACCTCGAACAGGGCCCGCGCGGCCTGTACTCCGGCGCCCTCGGCTACTTCTCCCTCTCCGGCGCGGCCGACCTGAGCATCGTCATCCGTACGCTCGTGGCCTCCCCCGACCGGGTCCGCTACGGAGTCGGCGGCGCCGTCATCGCCCTTTCCGACGCGGCCGACGAGTTCGAGGAGACCGCGGTGAAGGCCCGCCCGTTGCTCTCTCTGACCCGAGAGGAGTTTCCCGGCCGCACCTTGGAGCCGACGCCCTGAGCGGCATCCGTACCCGCGAGACGGGGCCCGCGGCTTCGGCCGAGCCGCGGGCCGTCCGGACGCGCAACGTGAGACCGACCGCGCTGCGGGCGCCGGCAAGATCGGCGATGCCGCCGCGTTCGCCGGCCCCCCCCGCGTGCCGTTCGCCACTACCACCAGATCGGTCTGCTGCCGGAGCCCGAGCGAGGCGGAGACGGACGCCGCCGCTACGGCTACGACGACATGATCCGCCTGCTGTGGATCCGCAAGATGTCCGAGGCCGGCATCAGGCTGGACGACATGCGGGCCGCCTTCGACGAAGCCCGGGACGTCGAGGACGTCCTAGGCCGGCTGGAGGAGACCCTCGCCGCCCAGGAGGCCGACATCAAGGGTCAGCGCGCGGCAGTGCGGCGACTGCGGGCCGTGGGCAGCCCGCTGGGCCTGCTCTCCCCGTTGGTCACGGACCGCCTCGGCCACCTGCCTTCTGGCGCTCTGCGCCCCTCCGACCTGGACGCCCTGCTGGTCACGGAACGGATCTTCGGGCCGCTGGGCGCCGCGATTCAGGCCGGCGTGTTCATCACCCTGGCGACCCGCCCCGACCTACGGGCCGAGGCAGACCGCCTCGACGCGGCCGACGCCGCCCTCGACGACACCGTCGACCCCCACGACCCGCGGGTCGAGGAACTCGCCGTCCAGCACTGCGCCCACCACAAGGCCCTGTTCCAGGCCATTGAAGCGGCCGGACTCGACGTGGCCGAGGAGAGTCTCTTCGAGACCTACGACGCCGAGGCGAGCGGCGGGGAGAGCCCTCAGATGAGCGCCTTCGAAGCGGTGACCAAGATGCGGCGGATCCGGGGCCGACGGCAGGGCGACGTCATCCTCCGGTCCGACGGCACCGTGTACATCTGTGCGCCGGCGCGCCCGCCGCGGAGGAGACCAACCTCGACCGGGTGCTCAACCGCCGGGTGCGGGACTCGGTGCGCGAGGCCAGGACATTCCCCGCGGACGCGTCCCGCTTCGGCGGGTGACGGGCCGGTGCGGGCATGCTCGTGGTGGCGGGGCGAGCGCGGCTTGGTCAGCCGCGTCGTCAGGTGAGTCAGCGTCCGGTCAGCACGAGTCTTCGCACACTCCGGGACAGGCGCTTGGCCGGCGATGGCGAAACAGCCTTCTTCTTCGCCTGAGCGCAGGTGACGAGCCTTCCTGCCCGAGTGGGTCGATGTTCCCCGGGATCTTCGGGTCCGAGGAGCGCCGGTGTACAGTGAACGATGCCCCTGACCAGCAGAAAGCTGGCGGGGAGCCGTCTTCCAGGAGTCCGACATGCTGCGCACCATGTTCAAGTCCAAGATCCACCGTGCCACCGTCACCCAGGCCGACCTGCACTACGTCGGCTCGGTGACCATCGACGCCGAGTTGCTGGACGCCGCCGATCTGCTGCCCGGTGAGCTGGTGCACATCGTGGACATCACCAACGGGGCCCGGCTCGAGACGTACGTCATCGAGGGGGAGCGCGGGTCGGGGGTGATCGGGATCAACGGGGCCGCGGCGCACCTCGTGCACCCCGGTGACCTGGTGATCCTCATCAGCTACGCCCAGGTCACCGACGCCGAGGCGCGGTCGCTGCGGCCCCGGGTCGTGCACGTGGACGGGGACAACCGTATCGTCGGCCTGGGCGCCGACGCGTCGGAGCCGGTACCGGGCTCGGACCAGGAGCGCAGCCCTCAGGCCGTGTCGGCCTGACGTACCGGTGTACTGACCTGCTGACCCCGCGGGGACGAGGAGCGTGTGGCCGTGAGTGACATCGAGATCCGTGACGACCGGGCCGCGGGACGGCTGGAGGCGGTCGCGGCCGGAGAGGTCGTCGGGCGCATCGAGTACTTCGTCCTGGAGGCTCCCGCGAGGGCCCTCGTCCCCGTCCACACGATCGTCGAACCGGCCCACGAGGGCCGGGGCATCGCCGGTTCCCTGGCGCGTGAGCTGTACGGGATCGCACGACGGGAGGGCGTCACCGTCGCCCCGCTGTGCCCGTACGTCGTGAAGTGGGCCGAGCGGCATCCGGACGAGGCGCCCGCCGCCGACCCGGAGCTGCTGCGTGCGGCCAAGGAGTGGCTCGTGGCGCATCCCGGGCTGTTCTGATCCCGGACGAGGTGAAGAGAAGCGGAGGGGGCGGCGTGCTGGCGCTCCTGCACACCTCGGCCGTTCACGTTCCGGTCTTCGACGCGCTGCGTGACGCGGGCCATCCGGACCTTGAACTGCGCCATCACGTCGACGCCGGGCTGCTGGAGCGGGCGCGGCGCGAAGGACCCGAAGCGGTGGCCGACGCCGTCGCCGCCGTGCTGAGGCGGGCGGTGGCCGAAGGGGCACGCGCCGTACTGTGCACCTGCTCGACCATCGGGGGTGTCGCCGAGGCGGCCGCCGCCGGGGCCGGCGTGCCGGTACTGCGCGTCGACCGGCCCATGGCCGCCGCCGCGGTGGCCGCCGGTCCGCGTGTCCTCGTCCTCGCCGCCCTGGAGAGCACGCTCGCGCCGACGGCGGCACTCATCGCGGAGGAGGCGCGCCGCGCGGACCGGCCTGTGGAGGTGCGGACCCGGCTGGTGGAGGGCGCCTGGCCGCGGTTCGAGGCCGGTGACGGCGAGGGC
Organism: Streptomyces sp. NPDC059906; assembly: GCF_042730645.1. Classification (NCBI taxonomy): domain Bacteria; kingdom Bacillati; phylum Actinomycetota; class Actinomycetes; order Kitasatosporales; family Streptomycetaceae; genus Streptomyces; species Streptomyces sp. NPDC059906. The sequence goes on along the minus strand of NZ_JBHWKU010000003.1, from coordinate 136,474 downwards.
TACCTGCGCCGGGTCACCGAGGCGGCCGACTCCGCGACCGGCGCCGACGTGATCGTCCTGGCCCAGGCGTCCATGGCACCCGCGAAGGAGACGACGAGGGCCCGTGTTCCCGTGCTGGCCAGTCCCGAGCCCGGACTGGCCGCCGGGGCGGCGGCGGCACGCAGGGACCGGCCGAGCACGCTGGGCCACCCGGACGCCGGGGTTCCCACCGGGGAGTGAGTGGGGAGGCGGCCGTCGGGTAGGCGGGGGACAAGTCCACAGAGCCGACGTCGACCGACTGGCCGGAGGACAGCGCCATGACGAACCCGTATCCGGATCCCGTCCCGCCCGGGCCCACTCCAGGACCCTCTCCCGGTCCGGACCCGGAGCCCCCGCAACCGCACCCGGACCCGGCCTCACCACCGGCCCCCGGTCCGGAGCCGACCCCTCCGCCGCCGCCCCCGGGGCCCGGCCCGCAGCCCACGCCCCAGCCTCCGGGCCCCGGCCCGCAGCCGACCCCGCCGCCTCCCGGCCCCGGCCCGCAGCCACCGCCCGACCCGCCCGGTCCTCCCGGGCCCGCGCCGTCCCCGATCCCGCCGGGGCCCGAGCCCGTGCCCAACCCCGAGTCGGGGCCGCCCCTCACCTGAGCGAGGGGCGCCGCGGCCCGGGAGGGCACCGGGAAAGGGGTTACGCGGTGACCTCCGACCGGTCACCGCCCCACAGGGTGTGGAAGGCGCCGTCCCGGTCCGTCCTGCGGTACGTGTGCGCCCCGAAGAAGTCCCGCTGTCCCTGGGTCAGCGCGGCGGGCAGCCGCTCGGCGCGCAGCGCGTCGTAGTAGGCGAGGGCGGCGGCGAAGCCCGGCGTCGGCACGCCCTGCCGGGTCGCGGCGACCAGGACCTCGCGCCAGTCGTCCTGCGCGGCGGCGATCTCCTGGGCGAACGTCTCGTCCGACAGCAGGCTAGGCAGGTCCGGCCGGGCGTCGTAGGCGGCCCGGATGCGGTCCAGGAAGGCCGCCCGGATGATGCAGCCACCGCGCCAGATCGCGGAGACCGCGCCGAGATCGATGTCCCAGTCGTACTCCTCGCTGCCCGCGGCGATCTCGTGGAAGCCCTGCGTGTACGACACGATCTTCGAGGCGTACAGCGCCTGCTCGACGCGGTCGGCGAAGGCGGCCGCCTCCGACTCGCCGAGCGGGGACGCCTTCGGGCCGGCCAGGCCGCGCGAGGCGTCACGCAGCGCCGCGTGACCGGACAGGGAACGCGCGAAGACGGCCTCCGCGATGCCCGACACCGGCACGCCCAGGTCCAGCGCGATCTGCACCGTCCAGCGACCGGTGCCCTTCTGCTCCGCCTGGTCGACCACCACGTCCACGAACGGCTTGCCCGTCGCTCCGTCCACGTGCGACAGCACCTCCGCCGTGATCTCGATCAGGTACGAGTCCAGGCGGCCGGTGTTCCAGGTCCGGAAGATCTCCGCGATCTGCGCGGGGGAGTACCCGGCGACGTCGCGCAGCAGTTGGTACGCCTCGCCGATCAACTGCATGTCGGCGTACTCGATGCCGTTGTGCACCATCTTGACGAAGTGTCCGGCGCCGTCGGGACCGACGTGCGTCACACAGGGCGCCTCGTCCGCGGCCTTCGCCGAGATCTTCTCCAGCATCGGGCCCAGAGATTCGTACGACTCCTTCGAGCCGCCCGGCATGATGCTGGGCCCGTGCAGCGCGCCCTCCTCGCCGCCCGAGATGCCGGTGCCCACGAAATGGATGCCCTGCTCGCGCAGTTCGCGCTCCCGGCGCCGGGTGTCGGCGAAGTGCGCGTTGCCGCCGTCGATGATCATGTCCCCGGGCTCGAGGAGCGGGGCGAACTCCCGGATCACCGCGTCGGTCGGGTCACCGGCCTTCACCATGATCACCAGACGTCGCGGGCGCTCCAGCGCGGCCACGAACTCCTTGGCGGTCTCGGTCGCCACGAAGTCGCCCTCGCTCCCGAACTCCTCCACCAGCGCGTGCGTGCGCGACGCGGTCCGGTTGTGCACCGCGACCGTGTAGCCGTTGCGGGCGAAGTTGCGGGCGAGGTTGCGGCCCATGACCGCGAGACCCGTGACGCCGATCTGCGCTGTAGTGCTCATTGGGTTGGCTCCTAGTGACCTTGGTGTCCGTGGTGCCCTGTGTAGGTGGTGCCCTGTGTAGGTGGTGCCGGTGCCCGCCAGTATCGCCGGTTTCGCCGCTCGGCCATGCTGACGTGCCGGGACGCACGTCGCACTTTCTGCTTTCCGTTCTCCTCCGGAACCTCAGTACGGGCGGAAGGGGCCGGGTGCCTCAGTGGGGCGACCTCGCATCCGGCCAACGGCCGCCCCTTCCCGGCCACTCGGGGTGACCAACCGGCCGGTACCCGTCTTGTCATGGCCTGTTCGCGGCGCTTACTTTTGCCCCTCCTGACGCAATGTCGAGGGGGACCTCCATGGCCGTACGCGGCCGGCACCGCCGGTATCAGCCGAACAGGATCAACCGCGCCTCACTGACCGTCACCGCGGGGGGCGCGGGACTGGCCCTCCCCCTCGTCGGCACCGGCACGGCCCACGCGGCCGACGTGGAGACCTGGGACAAGGTCGCCGCCTGCGAGTCCACCGACGACTGGGACATCAACACCGGCAACGGCTACTACGGCGGGCTGCAGTTCACCCAGTCCACCTGGGAGGCCTTCGGCGGCACGCGGTACGCCCCGCGGGCCGACCTGGCCACCAGGGGACAGCAGATCGCCGTCGCCGAGAAGGTGCTGGACACGCAGGGGCCCGGCGCCTGGCCGGTGTGCTCGGAGCGGGCCGGACTGACCCGGGGCGGCGACCCGCCCGACATCCGGCCGGCCGGGTCCGCGGCGCCGGCGCAGAAGGCGTCGGACTCGGTGAAGGACGTCCAGCCGCAGACCACCCCGCAGTCCCGCGCGGGCAAGGCCAGGATGTACACGGTGGTCACCGGCGACACCCTCTCCGGCATCGCCGACACCCATGAGGTCCGCGGCGGCTGGCAGCGACTGTACGAGGCCAACCGCGGCGCGATCGGCTCCGACCCCGACCTGATCCTGCCCGGCCAGCGCCTGTCGCTGCGCGGCCAGGGGGCCACCAAGGCGCCCGGAGCCGAGGCGGGAAGACGGCAGGACAAGCAGCAGCCGCAACAGGACGAGCAGCGGCAGAAGCAGCAGAAGCAGCAGCGGAAAGAGCAGAAGCAAGAGCCGAAGCACGAGCGGAAGCAAGAGCCGAAGGAACAGAAGCGGCAGGAGCAGAAGCAACAGGACCAGAAGAAGGCGCCGAAGGAGTCGTCCGCCGACAGCGGCAAGGCCAAGGCGGCCGGCAAGGCCACCGCCCACCGAGCCGTCGTGGCCCCCGTCGACGCCGCCACCGGTACGCCCTACCACCAGGCGGGCTCCTCCTGGTCCAAGGGCTACCACACCGGCGTCGACTTCCCCGTCCCCACCGGCACCTCGATCAAGTCGGTCGCGGCCGGCCGGGTCGTCAGCGCGGGCTGGGGCGGTTCGTACGGCTACCAGGTGGTGGTCCGGCACGGGGACGGCCGCTACTCCCAGTACGCGCACCTCTCGGCGATCTCCGTGAAGAGCGGGCAGTCGGTGGGCGTCGGTCAGCGGCTCGGCCGCTCCGGCTCCACGGGCAATGTCACGGGCCCGCATCTGCACTTCGAGGTGCGGACGGGGCCCGGCTTCGGTTCGGACGTCGACCCGGTGGCGTACCTGCGGGCCGGCGGCGTCAGGATCTGATCCGGACCCGTTGGGGGCCGAGCACGGACGGGACGAACGGGCCGCCGTAGAAGGGGCCGTAGAAGAACGTCGGGTCGTCGCTCTCCTCCGGTGTCCGGGCTTCGTACGCCTCCTCGGCGGGGGCGGCGTCCCGGACCGGCGGTGCCACCGGTGACGGCACGAAGACCTTGTCGGACAGCCGGGCCACCTGCGGTGCCGGTGCCACCGGCGAGCCGGGCGCCACCGCACTCGTCGGCGCCACCGCGGTCGCCGGAGCCACCGGCTCCCGGACCGGGACGCCCTCGACCGGCCCGGTGGCCTGCACCGGCCCGGCGGCCTGCACCGGCCCAGCGGCCTGCACCAGCTCGGCCGCCCGCACCGGCTCGGGTGCCGCGGACCCGGCCGCTGCCGCCCCGGCCTCCCCAAGGGCCACCGGCTCCCCGGCCGGGGCCGTGGACTCGGCGGTACCGGCGCCCTCCCGCGCGATGCGCTCCGTCGTCAGCATGATCAGTCCACCGGCGGCCACCACACCGCAGCTCAGGGCGAGCACGGTGCCGGTCGTGCCGTAGCGGAACGTCTCGCCGAACATCGTGATGCCGACGACGGCGGCCACCACCGGGTTCACCACCGTCAGCGTGGCCAGTGGGGCGGCGAGACCGGCGCCCCGGTAGGAGGCCTGCGAGAGCACCATGCCGGCCGTGGCGAGTACGCCGATCACGGCCAGCGACGGCAGATCACCGGCCGACACCCCGCCGTTCCAGTCGACCGCGACCGTCTTGGTGAAGACCGAGGACATTCCGAACGCTATGCCGGACGCGGTCGCCAGCACGATGCTGCGGACCGCCGGGTGCCGGTGCGCGGCCCGGCCGGCGATCATCAGCGCGACGATCGCACCACCGGTGACCAGCGCCGCCCCGACCCGCTGCGCCGTGTCCAGCGACTGCGCGTCGGAGGCACCGACCAGGGACAGCAGACCGGCGAGACCCACCGTGGCCATCAGCGCGCCCCGCCAGGCCGTCGCACCCGCCCTGCGGCCCACGAAGAGCGCCGCCATGGGCAGCGCGAAGACGATGGTGAGCGCTCCCAGCGGCTGCACCAGACTCAGCGGACCGAGCGCCAGGGCGACCACGTGCAGCAGACCGCCCAGGCCGTTGAGCGAGACCGCCGCCCACCAGGCGGGCCGGCGCAAGGGAGCGTACTGGGCACCCGGGGACGACGCCGCGACCTGCTCCTGCACGATCGCGCCGCCCGCGTAGGCCACGGCGGAGACGAGCGACAGCAGCACGGACAACGCGAGGGCGCTCATCGGCTGCTCCTCTGCGTGAGGCGGGGGCGCTGGGCCCGGCGCGGCGAACGGTCGTCATCCATGGACAACACGATGCCGTCTCAGGGTCTTCCCGTCGTCGTCCCTGAGCATTCTTTGGGTCCTACTACCGATGGAGTACGACGGCGCCGCCGTCCTCCCCAGGGTGGGCGACTTCCGGCCCCGACCCCTGGCCCAGTCCCCTAAGGGCCCTGATACTACTGCTCTCCGTGGACCTCGACCCCGCCCTCGCCGCCCTCCGCCCGCTCGGCGGCTTCTCGGTCCTGCGCGTCTCGCGGACCGCGCCGTCACGGCAGCCCGCCGCGCTCGCTCCCCTCGCACACGTCTACGCACCCGAGTACGGAGAGGGGGCGGCGGACGTTCAGGTTCCGCTCAAGTGTTCCGACCCGCTGGGCCGTCGGGTCCGCAGGGTCGCCACCGCGCTCGGTGCCCCCGAGGCCAGGGTCGCCGCCTCCGTGGCCCAGCAGGGGCTCGCGGCCCGGCTGTGGTCGGTGACCCTGGCCTGCGCCGTCCTGTACGGACACGTCCCGGATCTCGACCCCCGTCTGCTGCACTGGGACCCCGAGGCCACCGCACCCGACGACCTGTGGCTCACCGAGGTGCGCGCCCGGCCGGGGGATGGCGCCACCGTCGCGGACGTCGTCCTCACCACCCACCTGGCCCCCCTCACCGAGGCTGTGCACACCCGCTACGGCGTCGCGAGGGGACTGCTGCGCGGCAACGCGGCCTCCGCCCTGGCCGGCGCCGGCCGGGAACTGGACCGCTGGGCCCGCAGACACGGCCGTACGGACACCGCCGCCCGCGCCCGCTCGCTCACCGCCGGCCTGCTGGCCCACCCCCTGCTCGCCGGCACCGGTACGCTCACCGGCACGTCCTTCCGACGCCGCAGCTGCTGCCTGTACTACCGGGTGCCGGGCGGGGGCGTCTGCGGCGACTGCTGCTTCCCAAGCCCGCCGGGTTCCGCCCCAGTTCCCCGCGCCCGCCGGGTTCCGCCAGTTCCCCGAGTCCGCCGGGTTCCGCCAGTTCCCCGAGTCCGCCGGGTTCCGCCAGTTCCCCGAGCCTGCCGGAGCCCGTGCGTTCCCCGAGCCTGCCGGAGCCCGTGCGTTCCCCGAGCCTGCCGGAGCCCGTGCGTTCCCCGAGCCTGCCGGAGCCCGCCCGTTCCCCGAGCCTGCCCGAGCCCGTGCGTTCCCCGAGCCTGCCCGAGCCCGTGCGTTCGCCGAGCCCGCCCGAGCCCGCCCGTTCCCCGTGCCCGCCCGAGCCGGGCAGCCTCCCGCGCCCCCCGGAGCCCTGAGGGCCACCGCCCCCTCCGCGTCCTCCGCGCTCTTCCCCAGGCGCCCGCTCTGGGTGACCATGAGGGAACCAGCCGCCGAGACGGGAGGTTCCGGGTGCGCGTGGGACTGCTGACCCGAGAGTTCCCGCCGGACGTCTACGGCGGCGCCGGAGTCCATGTCGAGTTCCTCGCCCGGGAGCTCGCCCGCCTCGTCGACCTGGACGTGCACAGCTGGGGCGAGGGCCGCACCGGCGGCGTGCTGCGCCACCGCCCCTGGTCCGCGCTCGACGGCGCCAACGACGCGCTGCGCACCTTCTCCGTGGACCTCGCCATGACCGCCGCCCTCGAAGGGCGCCAACTGGTGCACTCCCACACCTGGTACGCCAACCTCGGCGGCCACCTCGCGGGGCTCCTGCACGGCGTCCCGCACGTGGTGACCGCCCACTCCCTGGAGCCCCTGCGCCCCTGGAAGGCCGAGCAGCTCGGCGGGGGCTACGCCCTGTCCGGCTGGGCCGAGCGCACCGCGTTCGAGGCGGCCGACGCGGTGATCGCCGTCTCCGGCGCCATGCGCGAGGACGTCCTCGGCTGCTACCCGGACCTCGACGCCTCCCGGGTCCACGTCGTGCACAACGGCATCGACACCCGGCTCTACCGGCCCGACCACGGCACCGACGTGCTGGACAGGGTCGGCCTGGACCGCTCCCGCCCGTACGTCCTGTTCGTCGGCCGCATCACCCGTCAGAAAGGCGTGCCCCATCTGCTGCGCGCGGTCCGGGACATCGACCCCGCCGCGCAGGTCGTGCTGTGCGCGGGTGCCCCGGACACCCCCGGGATCGACCAGGAGTTCCGCGACCTCTTCGCCGGGCTGAGCCGCGCCCGCGAGGGCGTGCACTGGATCCCGCGCATGCTGCCGCGCACGGAAGTGATCCAGCTCCTGACGCACGCCGCCGTCTTCGTCTGCCCCTCCGTCTACGAGCCCCTCGGCATCGTCAACCTGGAGGCGATGGCCTGCGGCACCCCGGTGGTGGCCTCCCGGGTGGGCGGCATCCCCGAGGTGGTGGCCGACGGCGTGACGGGGGTACTCGTCCCGAGGGAGGACGGTGCGGACGACGCCTTCGAGACGGGACTCGCGCGCGCCCTGGACTCCGTCCTCGGCGATCCGGCGGCCGCCCGGCGGATGGGCGAGGCGGGCCGGGAGCGCGCGGTGGAGGAGTTCGGCTGGGACGCGGTCGCGCGCCGCACGGTCCGGCTCTACGAGGAGATCCTCAAGCGGGCTTGAGCCGCCCCGCCCGGGGCGGCCGAGGGTGAACGAGGGTGAGGGGAGCGGCCATGCGTCGTGGAGGTCCTTCGGTGCTCGGCATCGTGCTGGCGGGCGGAGAGGGCAAACGCCTGATGCCCCTGACCGCGGACCGCGCCAAACCCGCGGTCACCTTCGGCGGCACCTACCGTCTGGTCGACTTCGTGCTGTCCAACCTGGTCAACGGCGACATCCTGCGGATCTGCGTCCTCACGCAGTACAAGTCGCACTCCCTGGACCGGCACATCACCACCACCTGGCGGATGTCCAGCCTGCTCGGCAACTACGTCACCCCGGTCCCCGCCCAGCAGCGCCTCGGCCCGCGCTGGTTCCTCGGCAGCGCAGACGCGATCCTGCAGTCCCTGAACCTGGTGCACGACGAACAGCCCGAGTACGTCGCGGTGTTCGGCGCCGACCACGTGTACCGGATGGACCCGCGCCAGATGCTCGCCCAGCACATCGAGTCCGGGGCGGGTGTCACGGTCGCCGGGATACGGGTACCGCGCGCCGAGTCGCCGTCCTTCGGCGTGATCACGCCGGGCTCGGACGGGCAGACCGTCACCGGTTTCCTGGAGAAGCCCGCCGACCCTCCCGGCCTGGCCGACGACCCCGGTTGCGTCTTCGCCTCGATGGGCAACTACGTCTTCACCACCAAGGCCCTCGTCGAGGCCCTGCACCGGGACGCCGAGGACGAGAACTCCGTGCACGACATGGGCGGTTCGATCCTGCCCCGGCTCACCGACCGGGGCGAGGCCGCGCTGTACGACTTCAGCGCCAACCACGTCCCGGGGGAGACCACCCGCGACCAGGGGTACTGGCGGGACGTGGGCACGCTGGACGCCTACTACGACGCCCACATGGACCTGATCGCCGAGCGGCCCGCGTTCAACCTCTACAACCGGGACTGGCCGGTCTACACCCACTCCACCCAGCTCTCGCCGGCCCGCTTCAACGGCGGTGGCATCGCCGGCGAGTCGATCATCAGCGCGGGCTGCCTGATCCGCGGGCAGGTCACCCGGTCCGTGCTCTCCCCGGGGGTGGTGGTCGACCCGGGCGCGGTCGTGCAGGGCTCGGTGCTGCACGACAACGTGCACATCGGCCGGGGCGCGGTGGTGCGCGGGGCGGTCCTCGACAAGAACGTGCAGGTGCCGCCGGGCGCGACGATCGGCGTCAACCCGCAGCGGGACGGGGAGTTGTACACCGTCTCCAAGGGCGGCGTGATCGCGCTGGGCAAGGGACAGCGGGTGCCCTGACGCACACGGGACCGGACGGACGACGGCCCCGGAGGCCCGATACGCGCGTTGAGCACGGGGCCGTTGTCATGTCCCTGGACGTCAAGCGGAATCCGTGTTGTCATGCCTCTGCACCGCTGCCGTTACATCGATGTATGACATCGATGTCCTGAGCCATCAGCCACCACCCGTTCTCGAGGAGAGGGTCAGTGCGCACCAAACGACTCAGAGACAAACTCGCCCTGTTGCTGGCCGCCGCGCTCGGCGTCGCGGGACTCGCCGCCGTACCGGCCGCCAACGCGGCCGACGCCGACGACGCCGCGGAGATCCACGGCCTGAAGGGCGAGTACTACACGCAGTCCGCCCCCGGCGCCTTCGACTTCCACGAGCTGAAGGCCACCGGCTTCGACCAGCAGGTCGACTTCAACACCCTTGAGCCCCGACTCGCCTTCGCCACCGGGCAGTCGGACGACGTGAGCGTCCGCTGGACCGGCAAGCTCGTTCCGGAGGAGACCGGCGCCCACACCTTCTCGATCACCGGCGACAACGGCTTCCGCCTCTGGATCGGCGGGCAGCTCGCCATCGACCACTGGGTCGACGACTGGGACCGCGAACAGACCGCCCAGCCCATCGAGCTGACGGCCGGCCAGTCCTACGACATCAAGCTGGAGTACTTCGAGCACTACGGCGGCTCCAACCTCCACCTGCGCTGGACCGAGCCGGGCGGCAGCAAGGAGGCCGTTCCGCAGTCGGCGTTCCGCCTGCCCGACGGCTTCGACTACAACGGCGCGACGGCGACCACCGTCCAGTCCACCGGCCGCACCCTCAAGCTCGACTTCGCGAGCCCCCTCGCCGCGCCCCCGGCCGGTCTCACCGACCACCTCGAAGCGGTGATCGGCGGCGCCACCTGGCCGCTCGGCGAGACCAAGCTGGACCCCGCCGACCCGAGTGCCCTGCTCGTCGCCCTCGACCAGCCCGTCGTCGGCAACAAGGACGGCGACGCCCCCGGCACCGCCGATGTCCGCTACGACGGCCAAGGCGGCCTCACCGACACCGAAGGCAACGTTGTCAACGCCTTCTGGAGCAGCGGCGGCAACGAGTCCACCTACGAGCTGCGCACCGACTGGGCCGACGAGGTCGGGCCGGACAACGCCCTCCCGGAGTACCCGCGCCCGCAGCTGACCCGCGACGACTGGCAGAACCTCAACGGCCGCTGGCAGTTCGCCGCCGCCGAGGCGGGCGAGCAGCCGCCGGTCGGCAAGAACCTGAAGGAGCGCATCCTCGTCCCGTACCCGGTGGAGTCGCAGCTCTCCGGCATCCAGCGGCACGAGGACCGCATGTGGTACCGCCGCACCTTCACCGTGCCGCGCGACTGGCGCATCGGCTCCGCCCAGCGGCTGAAGCTGAACTTCGGCGCCGTCGACTGGCAGTCCGAGGTGTACGTCAACGGTGTCAAGGTCGCCGACCACAAGGGCGGCTACGACAAGTTCAGCGCCGACGTCACCGACGCGCTGAAGCCCGGCCGCACCCAGGAACTGATCGTCGGCGTCTACGACCCGACCGACGCGGCGAACGGCGAGAACCCGCCGCTCGGCAAGCAGCGCCTCGACCCGAGCGGCATCTGGTACACGCCCAGCTCCGGCATCTGGCAGACCGTCTGGATGGAGCCGGTCGCCCGGGACCACGTGGACTCCCTCAAGCTCACCCCCAACGTCGACGGCGCGGCGAGCACCCTCACCGTCGAGCCCAAGGGCGTGCGCGACGGCGTACGCGTGAAGGCCACGGCGTACGCCGGGCACCGCAAGGTCGCCACGGTCAGCGGCCGCACCGGTGAGCCGCTGACCCTGAAGATCCGCGACCCGCGTCTGTGGTCGCCCGACGACCCGTTCCTGTACGACCTGAAGGTCACCGTGGGACACGACCGGGTCGAGAGCTACTTCGGGATGCGCTCCATCGCCGTCGAGAAGGTGAACGGCGTCCCGCGCACCATGCTCAACGGGAAGCCGACGTTCCTGATGGCCACCCTCGACCAGGGCTTCTGGCCGGACGGCCTGCACACCGCGCCCACCGACGAGGCCCTCGCCTACGACCTCAAGCTGCACAAGCAGCTCGGCTTCAACTCGGTGCGCAAGCACATCAAGGTCGAGCCCGACCGCTGGTTCTACTGGGCCGACAAACTGGGCCTGCTGGTGTGGCAGGACATGCCCGCGATGACCGCCGGGAAGAACCCGTCCACCGCCGCCCGAGCCGAGTACGAGCGCGAGATGAAGGAGATGATCGACGAGCACGTCAGCCACCCGTCGATCATCATGTGGGTCACCTTCAACGAGGGCTGGGGCCAGTACGACATCGGCCGCGTCGCCGCGCAGGCCAAGGCCTGGGACCCGACCCGGCTCGTCAACAACCAGTCGGGCCTGAACCTCGGGGCCGACGGCGGCGCCGGCGACATCATGGACGAGCACGGCTACCCGAGCCCCGCCCTGCCACCGTCCCCGGACGGCGAACGCGCCCTGGTCACCGGCGAGTACGGCGGCCTCGGCCTCGCGGTGCCCGGACACGCCTGGTCCGTGCAGCAGTCGTACGTCGACGTCGACCCGCAGACGTACACGGACGACTACCTCACCAAGCTCGACGAGGTGCGCGCCCTGGTCTGCCGGGGCAGCAACGGCGCCGTCTACACCCAGATCTCGGACGTCGAAGGCGAGCTGAACGGCCTGACGACGTACGACCGCAAGGTGCTCAAGCCGGACGTCGAGCGGGTCAGGGCCGCCCAGGAGGCACTCATCCACGACGCGTCCCGGCCCACCCCGGCGGGCTGCACCGCCTGATCACCCTCACCCAGGGAACGACCGCACGACACAGCAGACCTTCCGGAGGTCACCGCACATGAGAGGCACCCGGCGTCTGCGGCTGTGCGTGGCCGGGGTGGTGGCAGCGTCCGCGCTGCTCACCGCCCCGGCGGCGCAGGCCGCCCCGACGACCGACCAGAACCTGACCGACCTCGTGAACCCGTTCATCGGAACGGAGAACGAGGGCAACACCTATCCCGGCGCCGCCGTGCCCTTCGGCATGGTGCAGTTCTCGCCGGACACCGGCCACAACACCGGCTACGACCACTCCGACACCCACATCCGCGGCTTCTCCCTGGTCCACCTCTCGGGCGTCGGCTGCGGCCTCGGCGGCGACCTGCCGGTGCTGCCGACCACCGGGAACGTCACCGAGACGGACTACGCGAAGTACGCCGCCTCCTTCAGCCACGACGACGAGGAGGCGAGCCCCGGCTACTACCGCGTCGGCCTCGACTCCGGCGTCGACGCGGAGCTGACCGCCACCGAGCGCACCGGGGTGCAGCGCTACACCTTCCCGGCCACCGACAAGGCCAACGTCCTGCTCAACGCCGGCCAGTCGCTGCACAAGAACATCTCCACCAAGGTCGAGGTCCTGGACAGCCGCACCGTACGCACCGCGATCACCGGCAGCGGCTTCTGCCAGGACACGAAGCCGTACACCGTCTACACGATCACCCGCTTCGACCGCCCCTTCGCCTCCTACGGCACCTGGGACGACGGCACCGTGACCGCGGGCTCGAAGACCGGCGGCGACGGCGCCTACGTCCGCTTCGACACCACGAAGGACCGTACCGTCGAGGCCACCACCGCGCTGTCCTACGTGGACGCGCGCGGCGCCGCGCGCAACCTGCGCGCCGAGGGCGGGCACTCCTTCGACTCCGTGCGCCGCGGCGCCGACCGCACCTGGGAGAAGCGGCTGGACGACGTCCGGGTCCGGGGCGGCGACGACACCCTGCGCCGCACCTTCTACTCGTCCCTGTACCGGTCCTTCCTCGCGCCCAACGTCGGCAGCGACGTGGACGGCCGCTACACCGGCTGGGACCAGGAGATCCACCGCGCCAAGGGCTTCACGTACTACCAGAACTGGTCCCTGTGGGACACCTACCGCACCCAGTCCCAGCTCCTCGCCCTGCTCGCGCCCCGTGAGGCCCGGGACATGGCGATCTCCGTCATCAAGATCGACGAGGAGAGCGGCTGGCTGCCCAAGTGGGGCTACGGCACCGTCGAGACCAACATCATGACCGGCGACCCGGTGACCCCGTTCCTGACCAACGCCTACCAGCAGGGCCTGCTGCACGGCTGGGAGGAGAAGGCCTACCGGGCGTTGCGGAAGAACGCCGACGGCGTCCCGCCCGCCGACTCGCCGGCCGTCGGCCGGGAGGCCAACCGCGAGTACCTGGCCGACGGCTTCGCGCCGTACGTCAAGGGCCGCCCGCACGCCAAGCCCGGCGACTCCGACTACGACCACGGCGCCTCCGCGACGCTGGAGTACGCCCTGTCCGACGCCATGCTCTCCCGCATGGCCCGCGATCTCGGCCACGACGCGGACGCCAAGCGGTACGCCGAGCGCGCCCAGAGCTACCGCAACGTCTTCGACCCCTCGACCGGCTTCTTCCGCGCCCGCGACGCCGAGGGCGCCTTCACCGGACCGGCCGACCCGGCGCAGAGCGAGGGCTTCCACGAGGGCACCTCCTGGCAGTACCAGTGGCTGGTGCCGCAGGACCTGCCCGGCATGATCGACCTCATCGGCAGGACCGAGGCGGCGAACGAGCGGCTCGACTCCTTCTTCGCCTACGACCAGCTCCTCGCGGACCCGGCGAAGACCGCCCGCGAGGTGTGGGTCAACGGGCCGTACGACTACTACAACGCCGACAAGTACAACCCGCAGAACGAACCCGACCTCATCGCCCCGTACACCTACCTGTCGACCGGGCAGCCCTGGAAGACGACCGACGTGGTGCACGCGGCGCTCACCCTGTTCACGGACACGCCGACCGGGATGACCGGCAACGACGACCTCGGGACCATGTCCGCGTGGAACGTGCTGTCCTCGATCGGGATCTTCCCGATCCAGCCGGGCTACGACACCTGGGGCCTGTCCACCCCGGTCTTCGACCGCGTCGACCTCACCCTCGACCGCCGCTACTACCCGCGCGGCGCCCTGACGATCACCGCACCCGGCACCTCGGACACCGACCGGTACGTCCAGTCGGCCCGCACCGACGGCTCGGCCTACGCCCGGACGTGGCTGACGACGGACGCCCTGCGCTCCGTGCGGTCGCTCGCGTTCACGGTCGGCCCGCAGCCGTCCGGGTGGGGTACCGGGGCAGAGGCGGTGCCGCCGCCGCTGACCTGAGCCGACGCGAGCACAGGCGCCCCATGCGTCACAGCAGTCCCGCCCCTGCCGACAGGGGCGGGACTTCAATCTCTTGTTAACTGTGCGTAACTTGATCTTACTTGACCGTAATCGTCGGAGAGCGATTGACTGCTTGTCCACCCGTTGTCCATCCGCGGCCCATCCGCCCCCATCCGCCGCCCATGCGTCGTCCTTGCGAGGCAAGCCCTTGACTCCCGATCCGCTCGCTCCCCTCGACCTGGCGTTCTGGAACATCGAGTCCGCCGAGCACCCCATGCACCTGGGCGCGCTCGGCGTCTTCGAGGCCGACTCGCCCACCGCGGGCGCGCTCGCGGCGGACCTGCTCGCGGCCCGCGCCCCCGCGGTGCCCGGACTGCGGATGAGGATCCGGGACACCTGGCAGCCGCCGCTGGCCCTGCGCCGGCCGTTCGCGTTCGGCGGCGCGACCCGCGAGCCCGACCCCCGCTTCGACCCGCTCGACCACGTGCGGCTGCACGCCCCGACCACGGACTTCCACGCCCGGGCCGGGCGCCTGATGGAACACCCCCTGGAGCGCGGACGCCCCCCGTGGGAGGCACACGTGCTGCCGGGCGCGGACGGCGGGTCCTTCGCCGTGCTGTTCAAGTTCCACCACGCCCTGGCCGACGGTCTGCGTGCCCTCACCCTGGCCGCGGGCGTCCTCGACCCGATGGACCTGCCGGCACCCCGGCCCCGCCCCGAGCAGCCGCCGCGCGCACTCCTGCCGGACGTGCGCGCCCTGCCCGACCGGCTGCGCGGCGCCCTGTCCGACGCCGGGCGCGCCCTGGACATCGGTGCCGCCGCGGCGCTGTCCACCCTCGACGTGCGTTCCTCGCCCGCGCTCACCGCCGAGTCCTCCGGGACCCGCCGGACCGCGGGGGTGTCCCTCGACCTGGACGACGTGCACCACGTCCGCAAGACCACCGGCGGCACCGTCAACGACGTACTGATCGCGGTCGTCGCGGGCGCCCTGCGCCGCTGGCTGGACGAGCGCGGCGACGGCAGCGAGGGCGTCGCACCCCGCGCCCTCATCCCCGTCTCCAAGCGCCGCCCGCGCAGTGCCCACCCGCAGGGCAACCGGCTCTCCGGGTACCTGATACGGCTTCCGGTCGGCGACCCCGACCCGCTCTCCCGCCTCGGCACGGTCCGCGCCGCCATGGACCGCAACAAGGACGCCGGGCCCGGACGCGGCGCCGGAGCCGTCGCCCTGCTCGCCGACCACGTCCCGGCGCTCGGCCACCGGCTCGGCGGGCCCCTGGTCTCCGGGGCCGCCCGGCTCTGGTTCGACCTCCTGGTCACCAGCGTGCCCCTGCCCAGCCTCGGGCTGCGGCTCGGCGGGCACCCGCTCACCGAGGTCTGTCCCCTGGCCCCGCTGGCCCGCGGCCACTCCCTGGCGGTGGCCGTCTCGACGTACCGCGGACGGGTCCACTACGGCCTGGTCGCCGACGCGAAGGCGGTGCCGGACCTCGACCGGCTCGCCGCGGCGGTGGCCGAGGAGGTGGAGACGTTGCTCACGGCGTGCCGTCCCTGACCCCGGCGGGTTTGGATCCACGCCGCGCGCTGAATAAAATCCGCTGTTCGACAGCGGTCGCCCCCAAAGCGCCGCAACGGTGACCAGGGAACGGCAGCGGCGATGACGGTGACACAGGACGGCTCGGCGACCACGGACGAGGTGGCCGCGGGCCGGGCGGCCACGCAAGAGGTGTCCGCGGGAGAGGTGACCGCCGCCGCCTACGGTCCCGGCATCGACCCCGAGCGGCTCGCCGTCTGCCTGAGCGTGCTGGAGGAGCTGGACACCCT
The DNA here is from genome assembly GCF_042730645.1 of Streptomyces sp. NPDC059906. Taxonomy (NCBI): domain Bacteria; kingdom Bacillati; phylum Actinomycetota; class Actinomycetes; order Kitasatosporales; family Streptomycetaceae; genus Streptomyces; species Streptomyces sp. NPDC059906. The sequence continues at coordinate 120,603 of NZ_JBHWKU010000003.1, read as the reverse complement.
CGACGTCGACCATCCGGACGCGATCCGGGTCCGCCGGGCCACCTCGCACATCTACCGCACGGTCAAGCAGCGCCGCCGCCAGGAGCGCCGCGCCGCCAAGACCGCCCACGACAAGGCGGTCACCGAGGCCACCGCCACCGGGTCCGCCGAGCGCATCGACGACGAGACCGAGGGCCTGCTGCCGTCCTCGCGCACCGAGCAGGGCACGATCGCCGGCATACTCCAGCGGCCCCGCTCCTGCTACGTCTGCAAGCAGCGCTACACCGAGGTCGACTACTTCTACCACCAGCTCTGCCAGGACTGCGCCGCCGAGAACCGGGCCCGCCGCGACGCCCGCGCCGACCTCACCGGCAAGCGCGCGCTGCTCACCGGCGGCCGCGCCAAGATCGGCATGTACATCGCGCTCAGGCTGCTGCGCGACGGTGCGCACACCACGATCACCACCCGCTTCCCCAAGGACGCCATCCGCCGCTTCAAGGCGATGGACGACTCCGCGGACTGGCTGCACCGCCTGGACGTCGTCGGCATCGACCTGCGCGACCCCGCCCAGGCCGTGGCCCTCGCCGAGCGGATCACGGAGCAGGGCCCGCTCGACATCCTGATCAACAACGCCACCCAGACCGTGCGCCGCCTGCCCTCCGCGTACGCCGCGCTGGTCGAGGGCGAGAGCGCCCCGCTGCCCGCCGGTGAACTGCCCGCGCACCAGGTCATCGGGGCCTTCAACTCCGGTGCGGTGGACGGCCTGGCCGCGCTGCCGCTGGGCACCTCGGGGCTCGACGCGCAGCAGGTGGCCGACCTCGCCCTGGTCGCCGGCAACGCCAGCGTGGTCCGGCACCGCGACGGCACCGCCATCGACGCGGGCGGCCTGGTGCCCGACGTCGTCGACTCCAACACCTGGGTCCAGACCATCGAGCAGATCTCCCCGGTGGAACTGCTGGAGACCCAGCTGTGCAACTACACGTCGCCGTTCATCCTGATCAGCGCGCTGCGCGCCTCGATGGCCGAGGCCGCGCGCAAGGCGCCCGCGGGGCGTGCCTACGTCGTCAACGTCTCGGCGATGGAGGGCGTGTTCGCCCGCGGTTACAAGGGTGCCGGTCACCCGAACACCAACGCGGCCAAGGCCGCCATGAACATGGTGACCCGGACCAGCGCCCAGGAGATGTTCGACACCGACCGGATCCTGATGACCTCCGTCGACACCGGCTGGATCACCGACGAGCGTCCTCACTACGACAAGCTGCGCCTGGCCGACGAGGGCTTCCACGCCCCGCTCGACCTGATCGACGGCGCCGCCCGCGTCTACGACCCCATCGTGCGCGGCGAGGCGGGCGAGGACATGTACGGCGTCTTCCTCAAGGACTACGCGCCCGGCAAGTGGTGACCGGGTGCTCCCGGCACCCCCGGCACTCCGGGCGGCCGGTGCCGTCCGGTCCGCACCGGACGGTGCCTCAGTCGACCGCGCCCAGCCGCGAGTTCCGTGCCGCCGTCAGCTCCAGCACCGTGCGCCAGTCCTCCAGGACCCCGGCGTCGAAGACGGCGGTGCGCGCCTCCTCCTCGGCCTGACGCAGGCTGACCAGGTCGTCGTCGTGGTCCCAGGCCTCCGGGTGGGCCCGGCGGCGCACCAGGCGGGCGACACGGGCGCCGAGCAGCGGCCCTACCGCGGCGGCCGTCCTGGCGGTCGGGCTGCCGGGCCACAGCAGTCGTCCCACCGGCGAGACCAGCCCCGCGACCTGGAGCTCCTTGTCCGCCGGGCGGCGCCGACGCAGCAGCGCCGCTGTGCGCAGCGCGTGCCCGTGCGGATCCCCGGCCCCGCCGCCGGCCCCTCCGGCGGGCCGTTCGCCCCGGCAGGCGTACAGCAGGTCCATCAGCTCCTCGACACTGCGCAGTTCCATGCCTCGGTCCTCCCACGAGACAGCCGTTGCCGACGAGCAGCAGACCATGGCGAGCTTGCGCCGCAGCCAACGGCAACTTAACTGCCCGCCCCGGCGCCGCCGGCATTCGAAGGTGCGGACCCCGATGTAGGCCGAACGGGTGAGTTGCACACCGTGCGGAAGCGGGGAAATCAGGGCAGACTCGGGTCAACTGGGCGCGGAGCGAAGGGCAATGGTTCTCCCATCTTTTGAGCCCCATAGAGCGCACCCCCGCTCATTTGGTTAATCTGGTCCGGACGGGCGGCAGTACAGGGCACTACCCACACCCAGGTCCGTCATGGGACAAGCCGGTTCACAGCGGCCTGCTTCCGCACGAGTTGCCGGCGCCACCGCGTCCGAACTGCATTCGACCCACACCCGAGCGGGCGCCGGGTGCCGGACAGGAGACTGGCGTCGGCAGCCCCCAAGGGTGACCCGACACATAAGGAGTGCGCGGTGACACCGGAAACGACGACGACCCCAGAGCAACGCACCGAGGAACGCACCGGGCGGTCCGGCCGCCGGCCCGGCGAGATCGGCAGCCTCGACGTGTGGGCGCGCTCCGCCCCCATCCGCCTCGCGGGCTACGAGGAGGACCTCGCCGAGCCGCACATCCTGCCGAGCGTGGACTGACCCGCCCGCCACCCACCGAGGCCGACGCACGCATGGGCGTGCCACACTCACGCCCATGCTGATCAGGGAAGCCACGGCCGGCGACTGGCCGCACATCTGGCCCTTCTGGCACCGCATCGTCGCCGCCGGCGAGACCTACGCCTGGGACCCGGACACCTCCGAGGAGGACGCCCGGGCCCTGTGGACGAGCCCCGCCAAACGCGTCTACGTCGCCGAGGACGACACCGGTGCCGTCGTCGCCTCCGCCTACCTCACCCCCAACTACGGCGGCCCCGCCGCCCGCATCGCCAACGCCGGCTTCATGGTCGACCCCGACCGGGCCGGACGCGGCGCCGGCCGGGCCCTCGCCGAGTACGTCCTGGACGCCGCCAGGGCCGACGGGTACCGGGGCATGGTCTTCAACGCCGTCGTCGAGACCAACCCGGCCGTCCGGCTGTGGACCTCCCTCGGCTTCACCATCCTCGGCACGGTGCCGGACGCCTTCGACCACCCGCGGCACGGGCGGGTCGGCCTGCACATCATGCACCGCGCCCTGTAGGGCTCCCCGCCCCCTCGGCCGAACGGCGCCGCCCGCCGCCAGGGCCGCAGCGCCTCGATCCGCTGCGCCGGCTCCAGCAGGGCCGCCTCTGCCTTCAGGCCGGCGGCCGGGCCGTTCCGGTGCTGTCCCGCTCGATCAGTCGCGGCACCGGCACCCGCACCGTCCGGGCCGGACCGCCGTCGAGGAGGGCGGTCAGCTCCGTGGCCGCCGTGCGGCCGAACTCGACGCTGTCCCGGGACAGGGCGGACAGCCAGGGCTTGACCATGCGGCACAGTGCCGAGTCCTCCCAGGCCACCACGGACACGTCCGCCGGTACCGAGAAGCCGAGTTCGGCCGCGGCGGCGACCCCGGCGACGGCCATCACGTCGTTGTCGTAGATCAGGGCGGTCGGGGGAGCGGGTGCCTCCAGGACGCGGCGGGTGACGGCCGCTCCCTCGGCGTCCGAGTAGTCGGTGGTCACCGACTCGACCTCGCCCAGACCGCGCCGCCCGGCCTCCGCGCGCAGGGCGCGGATACGGCGTTCGGTGTGGGCGAGGTCCGGCAGCCCGGCGATGTGCACGATCCGCCGGTGCCCGAGCGCGTACAGCCCGTCCACCAGCGCGGCCATCGCACCCGCGTCGTCCGCCCACACCGTCGACAGCCCCGGGTGGCGCTCGTCCGGGGCCCCGCCGATCACCACGGCGGGCAGGCCGAGTTCGTCGAGCAGGTCCGGGCGTGGATCGTCGGTGCGCGGGTCCACCACGAGGACGCCGTCCACCCGGTGTTCGGCCCACCAGCGCCGGTACACCGCGCACTCGTCCGCGACGTCCTGCGCCACCTGGAACAACAGCCCCAGGTGCCGCTCCGCCAGCACTTCCTGGATGCCCGAGACCAGTTGCAGGAAGAAGGAGTCCACGCCGAGGGTGTGCGCGGGCCGGGCCAGCACGAAGCCGACCGTCGCCGCGCCCTCGCCGGACAGCGCGCGGGCCGCCGTACTGGGCCGCCAGCCGAGCTGCTCGGCCACCCGGCGCACCCGGTCCCGGGTGATCTCGGAGACCCCCGGCCGGTCGTTCAGCGCGAACGACACCGCGCTCTCGGAGACCCCGGCCCGGCGCGCGATGTCCTTCATCGTCGGCCGGCGCGCGGCGGGCCGCTTGGCGGGCATGCGCGCTCCTTTCCTCGGTGCGAGTGGTGCGAGCGGTGCGAGCCGCCTCAACTAAAGCGCTTGAGTGTGAAGATCCTAAAGCGCATTAGTAGTTTCTGGCAAGAGCCTGCTCACGACGCGCTGACCTGCACTAATGCTGTGTCATCTGCTTTAGTTGGCGTGAATCCATTGACTTTCCGCGGAATCGCCGTGCATGGTCGCTGGCATCCCACCGCCGACGTCCTTCAGGGAGACGTGTCACCGTGCCCACCTCGCGCAGAACATTCGCCGTCGCCGCCGTCGCCGCCCTCGTCCTGCCGCTCAGCGCCTGCGGTTCCGGGGGCGACGGCGGTTCCTCGACCGACGCCTCGGGCAAGGTCGAGGGCGACATCACCTTCCAGACCTGGAACCTGCGGGCCAACTTCAAGGACTACTTCGAGGGTCTGATCGCCGACTTCGAGAAGAAGTACCCCGACACCCACGTCAAGTGGGTCGACCAGCCCGGCGAGGGCTACGCCGACAAGATCAGCGCCGACGCCGCCGGCGGCACCCTGCCCGACGTCGTCAACGTCTCCCCGGACCTGGTCGCCCCGCTCGCCAAGGCGGGCCTGGCGCTCGACCTGGACAAGGCCGCCGGCCAGTACGAGAAGGAGTACCTGGAGGGGGCCTGGGCCAGCCACCGGATACCGGGCATGGACGGCACGTACGCCTTCCCCTGGTACCTCAACACCGGCCCGCTCTTCTACAACAAGTCCCTCTTCGAGAAGGCCGGACTCGACCCCGAGCAGCCGCCGAAGACGTACGACGACCTCTTCGACGCCGCCCTGAAGATCGCCGACAAGACCGACGGCGAGGTCGCCACGCTCGCCAACGTGCCCACCATCGAGGACTTCGGCCGCTACGGCGCGTCGCTCATGAACAAGGAGGGCACCGCCTTCGCGTTCAACGACGCCAAGGGCGTCGAACTCCTCACCCACTACAAGGAGCTGTTCGACGCCAAGGCCCTCGACGCGCAGGCGCTGACGGCCACCCCGGAGTCCACCGGGAAGAAGTTCCTCACCGGCGCCGTCGCCATGAACCCGGGCAGCGCGCTCGACCTCGCCAACTTCAAGAAGCAGGCACCCAGCCTGTACAAGAACATCGGCATCACCGACCAGATCACCAGCACCGGCCACGTCAACATGTACGTGATGGGTCTGATGGTGAACTCGCAGAGCGACCGCAAGCCCGCGGCGGTCGCCTTCGCGCACTACGTCACCGACGCGGCGCACCAGATGTCGTTCGCCAAGCAGGTCGCCATCTTCCCGAGCACCGCCGGTTCGCTGGACGACCCGTACTTCACCAAGGAGGACGGCACCGACGAGACCCGCGTCCGGGTCGCCGCCGCCAAGTCGCTGAAGACGGCCGTCAACTACACGCCCGTGCTGTTCAGCGAGCAGATGAAGACCGCGCTGCGCAACGAGGTCGCCAAGGCGCTCCAGGGCAAGCAGAGCCCCAAGGAAGCCCTCGACAACGCTGTCAAGGCGTGCGACCGGCTCCTCCAGCAGCAGGGCTGAGACATCATGGCGAGTCCCACCCTCACCACCGGCACCCCGGACGCCCGCAAGGGCGGCGTCCGGCGCGTGCGGCGCCAACTGCCCACCAGTCCGTGGCTGTTCGCCGCACCGGGTCTGCTGATCACCGGCGCGTTCATCCTGTACCCCTTCGTCTCCACCCTGGTCAACTCCTTCACCGACCGCCGCACGCTGGTCCCGGGCGAGTTCGTGGGCCTCGACAACTTCCGCGAGCTGCTCCACGACGACATGTTCTGGATCGGCCTGCGCAACAGCTCCCTGTACGTCCTCGGGGTCGTTCCCGCGCTGGTCCTGCTGCCGCTGCTGCTCGCGCTGCTGGTGCAGAAGAACATCCCCGGCATCACCTTCTTCCGCTCGGCCTTCTACACCCCGGTCGTCGCCTCGATCGTCGTCGTCGGGCTGATCTGGGTCTGGCTCCTCGACGAGCGCGGCCTGGTCAACTCCCTGCTGGAGACGCTCGGCGCCAGTCCGGTCGGCTTTCTCAGCGACCAGTGGCTGATCCTGCTCAGCGCGATGGGCGTCACGGTCTGGAAGGGCCTCGGCTACTACATGATCATTTACCTGGCGGCGCTGGCCAACGTGCCCCGCGAACTGCACGAGGCCGCCGCCGTGGACGGCGCGGGCGCGGTCCGCCGCTTCCTCACCGTCACGGTGCCCGCCGTCCGCTCCACCATGGTCCTGGTCGCCGCCCTCTCCTCGGTCGCCGCCTTCAAGGTCTTCTCCGAGGTGTACCTGATGGCGGGCCCGAACGGCGGGCCGGCCGGCGAGGACACCACCCTGGTGATGCTGGTCCAGCGCACCGGCACCGGCCTCACCGGCCGGGTCGGCTACGCGTCCGCCATCTCCGTCGTCGTCTTCGTCGTCACCGTCGTCCTGATGCTGCTCGTCCTGCGCGCCGACCGGAAGGAGGACGCGTGAGCACCGCCGAGAAGACCCGGCCCGCCGAGCGGACCAGGCCCGCCGCCCGGGAACGCAAGCGCGAACCGCGCATCACCGACGAGCACGGCCGCCGCGTACGCGGCTGGGAACTGGCCCTGAGCTACCTGCTGCTGCTCGGCGTCCTCGCCCTGACCATCGGGCCGTTCCTGTGGCAGCTGTCGACCTCGCTCAAGGGCCCCACCGAGGACATCTTCAGCTCCCCGCCGAAGTTCCTGCCCGCCGACCCCACCCTGCACAACTACCAGCGGGTCGCCGAGACCATCCCCGTGTGGGACTACGCCCTGAACTCGCTGAAGGTCGCCGCGGCCAACGTCGTCACCAACTGCGTCGGCGCCGCCCTCGCCGGCTACGCCCTGGCCCGCCTGCGCTACCGCGGCCGCCGCGTCGCCACCCTGGTGTTCATCCTCGCCATGCTCGTGCCGGTGGAGGGCATCATCATCGCCCAGTTCACCACCATGCGGGAGCTGGGTCTCAACAACACCCTGGTCGGCGTGGTACTGCCGGGGTGCGTCAGCGCCCTGAACGTGCTGCTGATGCGCAACGCCTTCCTCAACCTCCCCTACGAGATCGAGGAGGCCGCCTTCGTCGACGGCGCCAACGTCTGGCAGCGCTTCTTCCGGATCGCGCTGCCCGCCGTGAAGGGCACCCTCGCCGTCGTCGCGATCTTCGCCTTCATGGGCGCCTGGGACGACTTCCTGTGGCCCCTGATCGTGCTCAGCGACCCGTCCAAGTTCACCCTGACCATCGGCCTGAACTACCTGCACGGCACCTTCGCCAACGACGAACGCCTGGTCGCCGCCGGCACGATCATCGCCGTGGCGCCGCTCATCGCCCTCTTCGCCTGCCTCCAGCGGTACTTCTTCCGCGGCGTGGGCGAGGGCGCCGTCAAGGGCTGAACCACCCGCTTCCCCCTCTCAAGGACACCGCATGCCTTCTGCCGTGCGCTTCGGCGTCAACTACACCCCGAGCGTGGGGTGGTTCCACCACTGGCTCGACTTCGACCTCGACTCCGTACGCGCCGACCTGGACTCCATCGCCGCGCTGGACGTGGACCACGTCCGCGTCTTCCCGCTGTGGCCGTACTTCCAGCCCAACCGCGCCCTGATCCGCGAGCGCGCGGTGGAGCACCTGGTGGCACTGGTCGACGCGGCCGCTGAACGCGGCCTCGACGTCAACGTGGACGGCCTCCAGGGCCATCTGAGCAGCTTCGACTACGTGCCGGCCTGGACCCGCACCTGGCACCGGCGCAACCTGTTCACCGACCCGGAGGCCATCGACGGCCAGGCCGCCTACCTGCGCACCCTCGCCGCCGCGCTGGCCGGACGGACCAACTTCCTCGGCATGACCCTCGGCAACGAGGTCAACCAGTTCTCCGCCGGGCCCCACCCCGACCCGGACCGCGCCACCAGCGCCCAGATCGACGCCTGGCTGGAGCGGATGCTGGCCGCCTGCGAGGAGGGCGCCCCGGGCCGCATGCACCTGCACGCCGAGTACGACGCCACCTGGTACCAGGACGACCAGCCGTTCACCCCCGCCCAGGCCGCCCGGCAGGGCGCCGTCACGGCGGTGCACTCCTGGGTCTTCAACGGCACCGCCCAGCGCCACGGCCGCACCTCCGTGCCCAGCGAGCACCACGCCGCCTACCTCATCGAGCTGAGCAAGGCCTGGGCCGACGACCCGCACCGCCCGGTCTGGCTCCAGGAGGTCGGCGCCCCCGCACCCCTGGTCCCCGCCGAGCACGCCGCCGCCTTCACCGAGGCGACCGTCGAGAACGCCCTGGACTGCCCGGACCTGTGGGGCATCACCTGGTGGTGCTCCCACGACGTGTCCCGGGCGCTGGCCGACTTCCCGGAGCTGGAGTACGGGCTCGGGCTCCTCACCAACGACCGGCGCCCCAAGGACACGGCACGGGTCCTGGCGAGCGCCGCGCGCGCGGCCCGGGACGGAGCCCGCCCCGCCCCCGCCCCTCGCACCACTGCCCTCGCCGTCCCGGCGGACCCCGCCGCCCGCTCGGCCTGCGCCCCCGGCGGTGCCGTCTTCGACGCCTTCTTCCGGCTGGTCGCCGACGGCGCCCGTCCCACCACCGTCCTCGACACCCGCGCCGCGGACCCCGGGCACCTCGCCTCCCGCGGCATCACCGAGGTCGTCACCCCAGACCAGGTACCCGTCCCGTGACCGCCGCCCCGCGCGGCGGAACGAGGGCGCCGCACGATTCGAAGCGCGTCCCGCTGGGGAGCTGTACCTGACGTCGGCCCCCCGCCACCGCCCGCCCAACCCCAGGCAATCACCCGCCCCCGACCCCGGAGCACCCGCATGCATGACGACCGCAGCCTGGTCGAAGCCCGCCTCAAGCGCGTCCTCGACGAGCGTGTCCGCCCCGCCCTCTACCCCGAGTCCGTACCGCTGGACGTGGCGGTCTGGAACGCGCCCGGCGAGCCCGTCCCCGTCGAGGAGGGGCTCGCGGCCGAACCGCTGCCCATCGAGGTCGGCGCCCGCTGGGGCGCGCCCTGGGGCACCAGCTGGTTCCGCGTCACCGGCACCGTGCCGAAGGAGTGGGCCGGGAAGACCGTCGAGGCGATCCTCGACCTCGGCTTCGACGAGAACATGCCCGGTTTCCAGTGCGAGGGCCTGGTCTACCGCCCCGACGGCACCCCGGTGAAGGGCCTCAACCCGCGCAACCAGTGGGTGCGGATCGGCGCCCCCGTCGAGGGCGGCGAGGAGGTGCGCCTGCACGTCGAGGCGGCCTCCAACCCCGTGATCCTCGACTACCACCCCTTCGTGCCCACGCAGCTCGGGGACAAGGACACGGCGGGCAGCGAACCGCAGTACACGCTCGCCCGCATGGACCTCGCCGTCCTCGACGAGACCGTGTGGAACCTGGTCCTCGACCTGGAGGTCCTCGGCGAGCTGATGGCCGAGCTGCCGGTGGACTCGCCGCGCCGCTGGGAGATCCTGCGCGCCGTCGACAAGGCGCTGGACGCCATCGACCTCCAGGACGTGGGCGGAACGGCGCAAGCGGCCCGTTCCCGCCTCACCGAGGTGCTGTCCGCTCCCGCCGTCCCCTCCGCGCACCGCGTCAGCGCCGTCGGACACGCGCACATCGACTCGGCGTGGCTGTGGCCGCTGCGCGAGACCGTGCGCAAGGTGGCCCGTACCACCTCCAACATGACCGCCCTCCTGGAGGACGAGCCGGACTTCGTCTTCGCCATGTCCCAGGCCCAGCAGTGGGCGTGGGTGCGCGACCACCGGCCCGAGGTGTGGGCACGGGTCAAGAAGGCGGTCGCGGACGGCCGGTTCGTGCCGGCCGGCGGCATGTGGGTGGAGTCGGACACCAACATGCCCGGCTCGGAGGCGATGGCCCGGCAGTTCGTGCACGGCAAGCGGTTCTTCCTCGACGAGTTCGGCGTCGAGAACGACGAGGCGTGGCTGCCGGACACCTTCGGCTTCGCGGCGGGCCTCCCGCAGATCATCAAGGCGGCCGGCGCCAAGTACCTGCTGACCCAGAAGATCTCCTGGTCCCAGACGAACAAGTTCCCGCACCACACCTTCCGCTGGGAGGGCATCGACGGCACCCGGATCTTCACCCACTTCCCGCCCGTCGACACCTACAACTGCTCGATGAAGGGCAGCGAGATCGCCCACGCGGCGAAGAACTTCAAGGACAAGGGCGTCGCCCGGCACTCCCTCGCCCCCACCGGCTGGGGCGACGGCGGCGGCGGCACCACCCGCGAGATGGTCGCCAAGGCGGCCCGGCTGCGCGACCTCGAAGGCTCGGCGACGGTCGAGTGGGAGACCCCGCACGCCTTCTTCGAGAAGGCCGAGGCCGAGAACCCCGCCCCGCCGGTCTGGGTCGGCGAGCTGTACCTCGAACTGCACCGCGCCACCCTCACCAGCCAGGCCAGGACCAAGCAGGGCAACCGCCGCAGCGAACACCTGCTGCGCGAGGCCGAGCTGTGGGCGGCCACGGCCGCCGTGCGCGCCGGGTTCCCCTACCCCTACGACGACCTGGACCGGATCTGGAAGACGGTCCTGCTGCACCAGTTCCACGACATCCTGCCCGGCTCCTCCATCGCCTGGGTGCACCGCGAGGCCCGCGCCACCTACGACCGCGTCGCCGAGGAGCTGAACGGCATCATCGACGCCGCCCAGCGCGCCCTGGCCGGCGACGGCGACACCCCGCTGGTCTTCAACTCCGCCCCGCACGCGCGGGCCGGGGTCCCGGCGGGCGCCGCCACGTCCCCGGCGACCGAGGGACGCACCGACCTCGGCTCCCGCCCCGGCGGCGGCCACGTCCTGGACAACGGCCTGCTGCGGGTCGAGATCGACGAGCGGGGCCTGGTGGTGTCGGCGTACGACCTCGCCGCCGACCGCGAGACGATCGCGCCGGGCGGCGCGGGCAACCTGCTCCAGCTCCACCCGGACTTCCCGAACATGTGGGACGCCTGGGACGTCGACGAGTTCTACCGCAACACCGTCACCGACCTCACCGACGCCGACGAGGTCGTCCCCGGCGACGACGGCGCCTCGGTGCGGATCGTCCGCTCCTTCGGCTCCTCCCGCGTCACGCAGGTGCTGACCCTGGCGCCGGGGGAGCGGCGGCTTGAGGTGGACACCGAGGTGGACTGGCACGAGACGGAGAAGTTCCTCAAGCTCGCCTTCCCGCTCGACGTGCACGCCGAACGGTACGCGTCGGAGACCCAGTTCGGGCACTTCCACCGGCCCACCCACACCAACACCAGCTGGGAGGCGGCCAAGTTCGAGGCCTGCAACCACCGCTTCGTGCACCTGGAGGAGCCCGGCTGGGGCGTGGCACTCGTCAACGACTCGACGTACGGCCACGACGTCACCCGCACCGTCCGCACCGACGCCGACGCGGGTACGACCACCACGGTCCGGCTCTCCCTGCTGCGCGCCCCGCGCTTCCCCGACCCCGAGACCGACCAGGGCGTGCACCGCTTCCGGCACGCGCTGGTGCCCGGCGCGGGCATCGGCGACGCCGTGCGCGAGGGCTGGCGGATCAACCTGCCCGAGCGGCACCTCACGGGCGGCACCCGGCAGGTCGCCCCGCTCGTCACGGTCGACCGGGACGCGGTCGTCGTCACCGCCGTCAAGCTCGCCGACGACGGCAGCGGCGACGTCGTGGTCCGCTTCCACGAGGCCCACGGCGGCCGGGTCCGCGCCACCCTGACGGCCGGGTTCGCGATCACCGACGTGCAGGTGACCGACCTGCTGGAGCGCCCCCTCGCGGACACGGAGGCGCCCCGGCCGGACGGCGACCGGATCGCCGTACGCCTGCGTCCGTTCGAGCTGGTGACCCTGCGGCTGAAGCGCGCCTAGCGCAGTTGCCCGCGACGGGCCCGGCTCACCGGGGAGCGGTGAGCCGGGTCGGCGGCAGGTACTCCCGCACATACGTCCGCTCCCAGCACGCGCCCGTCTCCCGCAGCTCGCGCCAGGTCGTGTACCGGTAGCGGAACAGCCGGGCGCGCACGAAGCGGGGCGGCGCGCCGGGCGGGAACGGGGAGCGGCGCAGCAGCCGCAGCGTGGCCCGGTCGTTCTCCAGCAGCCGTTCCACCAGGGTGGCGAACCACGACCCGGCGTACGAGGGCGACAGCGCGGCGAACCACATCAGCCAGTCCAGGCGCAGGTGGTACGGCGCGAACTGGCGCGGCCAGCTGCGCGGGTCGCCGGGTTTGCCCCTGAACTCGTACTCCCGCCAGTCGCCGTCCTTCCTGGCCACCTCGTCGGCGGTGCCCTCGATCACCACCTCGTAGCGGACCCGGCTGACGGAGCCGAAGGCGCCGTAGGTGTTGACCAGGTGGAGCGAGTCGAAGGAGCGGTTCATCACCTGGCGGCGGGAGATCATGTTGCGCACCGGCCGGTGGCTCAGGAACACCAGCAGCGCCGTCACCGCCAGGACCACCACCTCGTACCAGAGCGGCGCGGCGGCCACGGACGGGGCATCGGCCGGGAAGCGGACCACCGACAGGGCCAGCACGATGGTGACCCAGTTGAGCCAGGAGAAGTTGCCCGAGAGCACCAGCCACAGCTGGGTGGCGATCATCAGCGCCGCGGCGGCCGTCGACACGGGGTGCGGGGCGAACAGGAGGAAGGGCACCACCAGCTGCGTGACGTGGTTCGCGGCGACCTCGACGCGGTGCAGGGGCCTGGGGAGGTGGTGGAAGAACCAGCTCAGCGGGCCCGGCATCGGCTGGGTCTCGTGGTGGTGGTCCAGGCAGGTCAGCTTCCGCCAGCACTCGTCGCCGCGCATCTTGATCAGCCCCGCCCCGAACTCCACCCGGAACAGCAGCCAGCGCAGCAGGAACAGCACCACGACCGGCGGCGCCACCTCCTCGTTGCCCAGGAACACGGCGACGAAGCCGGTCTCCAGGAGCAGCGACTCCCAGCCGAAGGAGTACCAGGTCTGTCCGACGTTGACGATCGAGAGGTACAGCGCCCACGGCACCAGCCACAGCAGCATCGCGCTCCACAGCGGCAGCAGCGAGTCCAGCCCGGCCGCCAGCGCCGCCGACACCGCGCAGCCCGCCCAGGCGCAGCCCGCGAAGAGCCGGTCCGAGTAGCGCCACTGGAACAGGCTCGGCGCCCGCCGGAACGGCACCCGCTCGACGAAGCGGGGCACCGGTGTCAGACCGCGCTCGCCGAGCAGCGCCCGGAACTGCAGGGCGGCCGTCAGGAACGCGACCAGGTAGACGACGGCCAGCGCCCGCTGGAAGACCAGCCGGGCGAGCCAGTAGTCGGGTGCGGTGAACCACTCCACGGCCGGGCTCCTCTCGTACCCGCTCCGGGTACCCCCGCCCCGGCCGTCGCCCGCCCCCCTCCGGACCCTTTCCCTCTGTTTCCCCCTGTCCGGCGACCAGGAGTCGAAGATTCCGACAAATCCTGGCAAGGTGGGGTCCATGTCTGATCGGGGAGCGAGCGCCCCGTCACTCCCGGACGACTGGCCCGCCCACCCGGACCCGATTCTGGCGCTCAACCGCATGGGCAGCTTCGACTGGGACCTGGACGCCGGGCTGTTCCACATGGACGCCCAGGCCCACGAGGTGTTCGACCTGCGCCCGGAGGAGTACGACGGGCGCCCCGAGTCGCTGTCGCTGCGCGTGCCCACGGCCGAGAGCCGCCGGATGGACACGATCGTCGCGCGGGCCATGAAGGACGGCAGTGAGAACTACGGCACCTACTTCCGGCTGCGCCGCCGCGACGGCACCCTGCGCTGGACCCACACCCAGGGCTACATCCGCCGGGACGAGACCGGCCGCCCCCGGCGGATCATCGGCATCGTCCGCGACGCCACCCAGGAGATGGCCGACATCGCGGCCAACCGCGAGCAGGCCGCGCTGGACGAGGCACGTCGGCGGCTCACCAACGTCGTCCAGCTCGCCACGGCCGCCCTCGCGCACGCCCGCACCGTGGACGACGTCATCGACGTGCTGCGCGACACCCACGGACTCACCCGGCTGGGCGCCACCAGCCTGGTGATGGGCCTGGTCGAGGCGGGCCGCATCCGGCTGGTCGCCGACGGCCCCGAGAACAGCTTCATCCCCGGGACCCGGATCACCCGGATCGACGAGCCGTACCCGATGAGCGAGGCCGTACGGACCCTCAGCCCCCGCTTCATCGAGTCGCCGGAGGAGTTCGCCGAGCGCTACCCCGGGCTGTGGCAGGACATCACCCACCTCGACATCACCGCCGCCGCCTATCTGCCGCTGATCGCCCAGGCCCGGCCCATCGGCGCCATCGGGCTGCTCTACAGCGACCGGCACGGCTTCTCCCCGGAGGACCGCAACGTGCTGGTCGCGCTCGGCAGCGGCATCGCGCAGAGCCTCCAGCGGGCCATGCTCTACGAGCAGGAGATGGACCTCGCCGAGGGCCTCCAGCAGGCCATGCTGCCGCGTACCATCCCCAGCGTCCCCGGCTGCGACGTCGCCGTGCGCTATCGCGCGGCCTCCATCGGGGGCGCGCTCGGCCGGGACATCGGCGGCGACTGGTACGACCTGATCCCGCTGCCCGGCGGCCGCGTCGGCGCCGTCATCGGCGACGTCCAGGGCCACGACACGCACGCCGCCGCCGTCATGGGCCAGCTGCGCATCGTGCTGCGCGCCTACGCCGCCGAGGGCCACCCGCCGGCCACGGTGATGGCGCGGGCCTCCGTCTTCCTGCACGAGCTGGACACCGACCGCTTCGCGACCTGCCTGTACGCGGAGGCCGACCTGGGCACCGGAGTGGTCCAGGTGGTCCGCGCCGGACACATCGACCCGCTGCTGCGCTTCGGGGACGGCACCTGCCGCCTGGTGCGCGTCGAGGGCGGGCTGCCGCTCGGCCTGTCCGCCGAGTTCGGGCGCCTCGCCTACCCGGTCGCCACCCTGGAGCTGGACCCGGGCAACACCCTGCTGCTGTGCACCGACGGTCTGGTCGAGCAGCCCGGCGCCGACCTCGACGAGGGCATGGACGTCCTCACCGCGCTGATCACCTCCGGGCCGCAGGACGTGCGGGACCTGGCCGACCGGCTGATCGACGTGGTCGACGAGCGGCGCGGCGACGACGACGTCGCGCTGCTGGTGCTGCGCAGGCACGGCCTGGGCGCCCCGCGGACCTTCGGCCGGGTCCAGCAGCACGTCTCCCCGGGCGACCCGGAGGGGCTCACCGAGGCCCGGCACATGATCCGCGCCGCCGTCCGGTCCTGGGGAGCCAAGGCGCAGAGCGACGAGATCGAACTGGTCGCCGACGAGCTGATGACCAACGCCCTCATGCACACCGAGGGCTCCGCCGTCGTCACCCTGCGGCTGCTCACCGGCACCGACCGGCGGCTGCGGGTCGAGGTCGAGGACTCCTCCAGCGCCCTGCCGCGCCGCCGGGAGGCCGGGGACGACGGGGTGTCCGGACGGGGGCTGCTCCTGGTCGACACGCTCGCCGACGAGTGGGGCGTGGAGGCGCGCGGCGGCGGCAAGGTCGTCTGGGCGGAGTTCGTGGTGGCGCACGGGGCGGGCTGAACCCACTGGCGCCCCCGGTGGCCGGTGGCACTCTGGACGTATGCCAGAACTGCCCGAGGTCGAGGCGCTCCGCGACTTCCTGACCGAACACCTCACCGGCCACGAGATCGTCCGGGTTCTGCCGGTGGCGATCAGCGTCCTGAAGACGTACGACCCCCCGCTCACGGCGCTGGAGGGGCACCGGGTGGCGGCCGTGCACCGCCACGGCAAGTTCCTCGACGTGGAGACCGCCGGCGGCCCGCACCTGGTGACCCATCTGGCCCGGGCCGGCTGGCTGCACTGGAAGGACAGCCTCCCCAGCGGCCTGCCCAAGCCCGGAAAGGGCCCGCTCGCGCTGCGGGTCGCCCTGGAGACCGGCGCGGGCTTCGACCTGACGGAGGCGGGCACGCAGAAGCGGCTCGCGGTCTACGTCGTGGCCGACCCGCGGCAGGTGCCCGGCGTGGCGCGGCTCGGCCCCGACCCGCTCGCCGACGACTTCGACGCGGTCCGCTTCGCCGCCCTCCTCGACGGTGAGCGGCGGCAGCTCAAGGGCGCCCTGCGCGACCAGAGCCTGATCGCGGGCGTGGGGAACGCGTACAGCGACGAGATCCTGCACGCCGCGAAGATGTCCCCGTTCAAGCTGGCCGCCTCCCTGACCGACGCGGAGACCGCCCGGCTGTACGCGGCCCTGCGCGGCACGCTCACCGAGGCCGTGGAACGCTCCCGGGGCATCGCCGCCGGACGCCTGAAGGCCGAGAAGAAGAGCGGGCTACGGGTCCACGGCCGTACCGGAGAGCCCTGCCCGGTGTGCGGCGACACCGTCCGCGAGGTCTCCTTCAGCGACTCCTCGCTCCAGTACTGCCCGACCTGCCAGACCGGCGGCAAACCGCTGGCGGACCGCAGGATGTCCCGGCTGCTGAAGTAGCGGTGCCCACCCGGTGGCGGCGGTTGCCGGGGCCGCGGTCGCCGGGGCGGCGGTCATCCGGCCGGCAGCGTCACCAGGTGCTCGCCGTCCGCCGTCCGCACCTCGTAGCGGTCGATCTGGCCGGGATGCAGGGCGGCCCCGCCGCGCATGGTGTGCGGGCCGGTGCCGTGTCCGGGGACCATCCAGCTGGTGATCGTCTGTTCGGACCCGTCGCGGCCCACGGCGACGAGCCGGCAGGAGCGCGGTCCGCCCCCGTCCCTTACGTCCAGCCGTACGTCCGTGCCCCAGGTCTCGTCCTCGGCCGTGATCCGCGCCCACACCCCGGACCGGGCGTCGGTCGCGGTGACCGGTGCCGCCGGGTCGCCCTGGCTCGCGTACAGCACGGCGCCCGGCCCGGCCACGGCGCACACGGCGGCGGCGGCCACGGCGTACAGCACCCGCCGCCGGCCGGCCCGCCGGCGCGTGGCCACCTCGGACAGCAGCCGGTCGAGCAGCCGGGGTCCCGGCCTGGTCAGGGGATGGACGATACGGGGGGTCGCCTGCCGGAACAGCATCAACTGGCGGGTGGCGGGGCCGAATTCGGTCACCTGGGCCGCGCACCGGGGGCATTCCATGAGGTGGTCCTCGAAGCGGAAGGCCTCCGCTTCGTCCAGCACGCCGAGCGCGTAGGCGCCGACGTCACGATGCCTTTCCAGGGACCTCATGCCGAATCCTCGTACCGTTGGGTGCGGGTGGGGTTACTCCTTGCTCCCACCCGTACGCACCCGACAGCCGAATCACTCAAGCCGCCCCGGAATCGCAACCGAGGTGTTCGGAGCGGCCAGGGGCGTGGATTGGTCCGTCCCGCGGGAAAGTCCGCGAGGCCGGCCGGGAAGGCCGGAAGGGGCCGGCCGGGGAGGCTAGAAGAGGTGGATGGCGAGGTGTCCCAGCGGCAGCCCGAGCTGCCAGGCGGGTGTCCACACCTTCGGTCCCTCGTCCTCTCCGGTCACCGGCGCACCCCCGGGCACCGCGTTCAGGTCCGGGGCGAGCAGTTCGGTGTCCTGGAGCCAGCGCCAGGCCGCGCGGGCCAGCTCCAGGTCCGGCGAGTGGCGTCCGGCGGCGACGGCGTCGGCCGTGACCTCGGCCAGCCGCCCGTGCACCCACTCGTGCCAGGGCTGGTCGTAGGCCGTCAGGGACAGCCAGGTCTCCAGGTGGGTGACGACCCGGATGCCGCTCAGTTCGTTCTCCGTGTCGGAAAGGAAGACGGTGAGTGCCAGCGCGTCGCGTCCGGCGCGGAACTCGAAGGACGTCGGCGGCATCAGGTCGCCGGTCCGCAGCAGCTCGTCGGCGATGTACTCGGCGTACAACCACGCCATGGGAACGCTCAGTTCGCCCCCACCGGTGCCGTCCGTGCTCTCTTGACCTCTGTGCAGCATCCCTTCCTGCCTTCCTCCGGTGCGTGCGCGTCGCCCGACCGGGTCATGGACCCCCGTCCGGAACACGGATGAGGACAGCCGACTGCTCAACCGGGGTCCTGGGCAAGGCGCTTTACGGAGGCTTGACCAAAAGGTCGGTTTCACCGCAGGTCGGCGGCGTATCCCGGTAGCACCCTGCGCATGGCGCGCAGCGCGTAGTACGCGCGGGACTTCACGGTACCGGGTGGGATGCCGAGGGCAGCCGCGGCTTCCGCCACACTCGCCCCCTGGAAGTACACCAGCACCAGGACTTCACGGTGCTCGGGAGTGAGAGTCTTCACAGCCTCGCGCACATCGAGGGCGGCGGCGGCCCGTTCGGCGTGATCCGCGCAGACGCGCGCGTTCTCCAGCACGGCGTCGCCGACCTCCGGGGGACGGGCCCGGCGGGCGCGGCGCGCGTCGATCGCGAGCCGCCGGGCCACGGTGAGCAGCCACGGCCGTACGGAGTCGAAGTCGTCGGCGCGCAGCGCCTCGGGGTGCTGCCAGGCGCGGACCAGGGTCTCCTGCACCAGGTCCTCGGCGCGCTGCCGGTCGCCGTCGCTGAGCCGCAGCAGCAGCGCGAAGAGCGGCCGGCCGTGCTCGCGTTGCAGTGCGGCGAGCTCGTGCTCGGCGGTCGTCCCGTTCGCTGTGTCCGTGAGGGTGATTCCGGCCGTCATGGCCGTATGGCACCGCAGGGGGCCGTGCGGGGACAGGGCGTACGCACGGGCGTGCGGCGGACGGTCGATCGCGTCGACGAACGGTTCGACGAACGGTCGGGGTGCGGTGGCTGTGGGGTTCGGGCACCCCGTTCGCGCACGCCGGACGGGCTAATGGGCGTGTCGGAGCCGCGTGTGACGAACCGAGCCTCTTTACCTGTTTGTAAGTAAATGTGACTTTTCATTGGTGTGTGCGACCCAGCGGAGTGAACGGATGATCACACGCAGCCGGCAGGTGGCCCTGGCCCTGACCGCCCTCCTCACCGCGGGCGCGGCCTGCCAGGCCCGCGACCACGAACCGCCGAAGCCGCCGGCACCGGCTCCGCCCGCCGCCGTCGAGGGTGCCTTCACCCTGGTCGCCTCCGGAGACGTGCTCCCGCACGACTCGATCATCGAACGGGCCCGCTTCGACGCCGGCGGTACCGGCTACGACTTCCGCCCCATGCTCGCCGGCGCCCGGCCCGTCGTCGCGCGGGCCGACCTGGCGCTGTGCCACATGGAGACCGTCTACGGCGCGAACGGCGACTACCGCGGCTACCCGCTCTTCAAGTCCCCGCCCGAGGTGGCCGAGGCGCTGGCCGCCACCGGCTACGACGGCTGTTCCACCGCCTCCAACCACAGCGTCGACGACGGCGCCGACGGCATCCGGCGCACCCTGGACGCCCTCGACCGGGCGGGCGTACGGCACGCCGGGACGGCGCGCACCGAGGCCGAGGCGGACATCGCGACGGTGCTGCGCGCGGGCCGGGCCCAGGTGGCCCACCTCGCCTACACCCTCCACACCAACGGCCACCCGCTGCCCGCGGACCAGCCCTGGGCGGTCGGTCTGATCGACGAGGCGCGCATCGTCGAGGACGCGCGGGCCGCCCGGAAGGCCGGCGCCGACGTCGTCGTCGTGTCGATGCACTGGGGCACCGAATGGCAGGACGAGCCCGACCAGGACCAGTTGGCCCTCGCCCGGAGCCTCACCGCGGCCCGCACCGGCGACCGCCCCGACATCGACCTGATCCTCGGCACCCACGCCCATGTCCCGCAGGCCTACGAGAAGGTCAACGGCACCTGGGTGGTGTACGGCATGGGGGACCAGATCGCGGGCGAGATGGTCAACAACGAGGGCGTGCGCGATCCGCGCGGCAACCAGTCGGCCATCGGCCGTTTCACCTTCGCCCCGCCCGACCGGGCCGGCGAACGCTGGAAGGTGACGAAGGCCGAGTTCGTCCCGCAGCTGTTCGACGTGGACGCCGGCCGGGTGGTGAACCTCAACCGGGCGCTGGACAAGGGCGCCGAGCTGCGGGGCGTGCGGGACCGCATCCGCGACGTGGTGCTCAGCCGGGGCGCCGCCGAGGACGGGCTCGTGATGGGGAAGTAGGTCAGGCGTCCGCCACGTGGTCCAGGGCCGTCAGCATGGCGCCGAGCACCCGCAGGCAGGTGGTGACGTCGGCGTCCGTGAGGTCCGGGCCGACCTCGCGCAGCAGTTGGTGTTCCCGGTCGAGGACCTCGTCGATCGCCTCCCGGCCCCGGGCGGTGAGCCGGATCAGCGAGGACCGGCGGTGCGCCGGGTTCGGGATGCTCTCCACCAGGTCCTGGACCGCCGCGTCGTTGACCATCCGCTGCACGAACTGACGGCTGATCGCCTGGGCCCGGCCCATCTGCGGCACGGTCATCGGCCCGCCGCGCCGAAGCATCGTCAGCACGGCACGGACGCCCACGGACAGGCCGTCGCCGGCCAGGCCCTGCTCGACGCCGCGCTGCGCGCGCCGGTAGAGGGGGCCGACCAGGTCGTACACCTCGGTGAGGCGCCGGGCGAGCGCGTCCGGGGGGAGGGGTGCGTCGATGTCGTTCACCCCGCCATCATGACACCTGAGTTGCCAAAGCCGTCCCCACATGACACCTTGGTTGTCATGACTACCGCTTCGGACCTCCGCTTCTTCGCCTCCGCCGACGGCGACCTCGCCTACCGCGACACCGGCGCGGGAGACCCGGTCGTCCTGCTGCACTCCGGGTTCACCGACCACCGCGTGTTCGACGACCAGATCCCGGCCCTGGCCCGCGAGTACCGCGTGATCGCCCCCGACGTCCGCGGTCACGGCGCCTCCGCCAACGCGACCCGGCCGTTCCGCTGGGCGGACGACCTCGCCGCGCTGCTGCGCCACCTCGACGCCGGCCCCGCGGTACTCGTCGGTGTGTCGATGGGCGGCGCCATCGCCACCGACACGGTCATCGAGTACCCGGAGCTGGTCCGCGCGGTAGTCGCCTGCGGAGCCTCCACCAGCGAGTTCGAGTACACCGACGCGTGGGTGCGCCAGGTGCTGGCCGACCAGGAACGCGCCCTGGGCGCGGGCGACGTCGAGGGCTGGCTCACGGCGTTCCTGCGCTTCGTGCCGGGGCCGCACCGCACCCTCGACGACGTCGACCCGGACGTGCTGCGCCGGGTGCGCGAGATGGCGCTGGGCACCCTCTCCAAGCACACCCCGGACGAGGAGAACCACCACGTGCCGCTCACCGACACCTGGTCCCGCGTCCCGAAGATCGACGTCCCGGTCCTCACCGTCAACGGCGCGCTGGACGCGCCCGACCTGGTCGCCGAGGCGGAACGGTTCGCCCGTACGGTCCCGGACGGCCGCTCCGTCAACGTCGAGGGCGTCGGGCACTACCCGAACATGGAGCGGCCCGAGGCCTTCACGGACATCGTCGCCGGGTTCCTGCGCACCCTCTAACGGCGCGCCAGCTCCGACTTCCGGTACGAGTACGCGAAGTAGATCACCAGGCCGACCGCGAACCACACGGCGAACCGCACCCAGGTCTGCCACTGCAGGAACGTGATCAGCCAGATCGAGAAGACGATGCCCAGCGCCGGCACGAACGGCATCCACGGGGTACGGAAGGTGCGCGGCAGGTCCGGCTGCCGGTAGCGCAGCACGATCACCGCCGCGCACACCACCACGAACGCCAGCAGGATGCCGATGTTGGTCAGCTCCGCCGCCTCGCCGATCGGCAGGAACCCGGCGATCACGGCGGACGCGCACCCGACGATCCAGGTGACCCGCGTCGGCACGTGCCGCGTCGGGTGCGTCTTGGCGAACCACTTGGGCAGCAGCCCGTCGCGCGACATGGAGAACCACACCCGGGTCACGCCCAGCATGAACGTGAACATCACCGTGAGGATGCCGATGATGGCACCCACCGCGATGATGTCGGCCAGCGAGCTGAGCCCCACCGACTTGAACGCCGTCGAGAAGCCGCTCTCCGGGTCGATCTCCTTGTAGTTCTGCATGCCGGTCAGCACCAGACAGGCCGCCACGTACAGCACCATCGAGATGATCAGCGAGTAGATGATCGCCTTCGGCATGTGCCGCTGAGCGTCCTTCGACTCCTCGGCCGCCGTCGACATGGCGTCGTAGCCGAAGACCGCGAAGAACACCGTCGCCGCACCGGTGAACGCCCCGCCGACCCCGAACGGGAAGAACGGGTGGTAGTTCGAGCTGTTGATGTGGAAGACGCCGACCCCGATCACCAGCAGCACCACCAGCACCTTCAGCACCACCACGACCATCTCGAAGCGGGCGGCGTTCCTGATGCCCAGCGTCAGCAGGTACGCGATCAGCAGGCACAGCACGGCAGCGAACAGGTCGACCTTGTGCCCGTTCCCGGTGCCGGGCGCCCCCAGCATCCAGTTCGGCAGGTCGGCGCCCATCTCGCCGACCAGGAAGCTGAAGTAGCCCGAGATGCCGATCGCGACCACCGCCACGATCGCCGTGTACTCCAGGAGCAGGTCCCACCCGATGAACCAGCCCACCAGCTCGCCCAGGACCGCGTAGCCGTAGGTGTAGGCGGAACCGGCCTTCGGGATCAGCCCGGCGAACTCGGCGTACGACAGGGCGGCCGCCGCACTCGCGACACCGGCGATGAGGAAGGAGATCAGGACCGCCGGCCCCGCCGTGCCGTTGGCGACCGTACCGGCGAGAGTGAAGATGCCGGCCCCGATGATGCCGCCGACACCGATCGCGGTGAGCTGCCACAGCCCCAGCGAGCGCACCAGGCCCCCGCCGCTCTCCGTCTCCTCGATGTGTTCGATGGGTTTGCGGCGGAGAACACCCTCGCCCATGCGGAACCGGGCCATGCGCCTCACCTCTTCGTGAACGGCAAACGGCTGACGGTGGATCATGATGACGCACACACGTCCGTGACGGAAGTCACGACGCACAAAGGTCCCAAGACGCACACACCGATCCGACTGGTGCTACGGCACCACCGTGACCGGCCAGCGGCCCGCCTTCACCAGCCGTACCGCGACCGAGCCGACGAACCGGTGACCGGCCTGCTCGGAGGCGCCGACCACCACCGCGTCCGCCTTCAGCTCGTCGGCCGTCTGCCGCAGACCGCTGTACGGGTCGCCGCGGAAGGTGTGGAACTCCCAGCGGATGTCGAATATCCCCTTCACCCGCTCGGTCGCCTCCCGGATCTGGGCCACCAGTTCCTCGGCGATCTCGTCGGTCGTCTCCGCCACCGACGCCCCGAGCGCCGCACCACCCGCCAGCACCGGCTGCACGTACACCACGGCGAGCAGGGCGCCCTGCCGCCGCGCCATCCCACCGGCGTAGGCCGCGGCCCGCAGTGAGGAGTCGGAGCCGTCCACACCGACGACGATGACCTTCGGCCCGTCCGTGCCGCGTTCGAACTGATGGGAGTGCTGTTCCGTCACGCGGCGAGGCTATCGGAGTCCCCGGTGATCTTGAGCCGGGCGGGTGGTTTCATGCCGCCGCACCGGTGTTGCTCAGGTGCGGCGTGCCGTGACCGGGCGACTGATGAGTCATGAAGAAGGACCAGTTGCTCACCCGCCGCACCCTGCTCACCGGCGTCGCGGCCCTGGGCGCGGCCGGCGCCGGCGGCGCACTCGCGGCGGGCCTGGGACACGGACCGTCCCGGCCGCCCGCCCCCGTACCCGCCCCGGGACCTTTGCAGCGCAGCCCGCTCAAACCCTCCGCCTACCGGCTCCAGCCCCTGACCGGATACGGCGCACCGCGTGCCGCACCCGGCCGGCCACCGGTGCGCAGCGAGCCGATCCTGCGCATGACGGGCCGGGGCCGCACCATGCTGCTCACCTTCGACGACGGGCCCCACCCCGAGTACACCCCGCGGATCCTGGACACCCTGGCGAAGTACGAGGTGCGGGCGACGTTCTTCGTGTGCGGGGAGATGGCGGACTACAACCGGGACCTGCTGACGCGGATGGCCGACGAGGGACACGTGGTGGGCAACCACACCTGGTCCCACCCGCTGCTGACCAAACTCACCCGGCGCCGCATCCGCTCCGAGATGGAGCGCACCAGCGAGGTCGTCGAGCAGGCCTACGGGGAGGCGCCCCGCTGGTTCCGGGCCCCGTACGGAGCGTGGAACCGCGCCGCCTTCCAGCTCGGCGCGGAACTCGGCATGGAGCCGCTCGCCTGGACCGTGGACACCCTGGACTGGACGACACCCGGCACCGGCACCATCGTCGAGCGGGTCGAGGAAGGCGCGGCCCCCGGTGTCGTGGTGCTCTCGCACGACGCCGGGGGCGACCGTTCGCAGAGTGTCCGCGCCCTGCGCCGCTATCTGCCCGAGCTGCTCGACTCCGGCTACCACCTCACCGTCCCCCGGCGGCGCCTGATCTGACCGCCGCCGGGCCCGCCCGGCCGGGGCACGCTCAGCGGACCTCGACCAGGCGGGCGAAGGCGACCACGTTCCCGTCGTAGCCGTTCTGCTTGGTGAAACCGCCGCCGCAGGTGATGACCCGCAATTCGGGGCTGCCTTTCGAGCCGTAGACCCGGTCGCCGGGGAAATTGTTCTTCTCGAACACCTCGATGCCGTAGATCTCGAAGACCGCCGTCTTTCCGTCCTGGCGGTGCACTTCCACCTTGTTTCCCTTTTTCAGGGCCCCGAGTCCGTAGAAGACCGCGGGACCCTGCTGGTTGTCGACATGGCCGACCACCACCGCGGTGCCCTTCTCCCCCGGGGAGACCGCGCCGGTGAACCAGCCGGCCAGGTTCGGGTCCTCGGGCGGCGGCGCGTCGACCCAGCCGTCCGCGTCGAGACCGACCCCCATGACCGGCGCGTCGACCTGGATGGCCGGGATGGAGACCCGGTCGGGCACCGAGTACGCCAGCGGGGCCACTCCGGCCGCTGCGCCGTCGCCGGTCGCCGAGCGGGTGTCCGACGCGGCGGCCGACGCGGGCTGCGGGGGGCCCACGTCGAATTCCCCGGAGCCGTTGCGGATGAGCGCGAGACCGGTCAGCAGAACAAGCGCTATCACGCCCCAGGGAGCGCGCTTCCTCCGCCGCTCCTCCTCTTCGGCCAACTCGGAGTCGTACATTCGCCATCCCCTCTCGACCCGGCCGTCGCCGGATCATCCGCGCATACGAGCACGCTAAGCGCGGTGCGGGGGACCGGCGACGGGGCGGCGGCGAACGGGTGGTGCGCGCGTCCTTCCGTGCGCCATCCGGGAGGCGACCGGCAAGATTTTCTGACGGGGCGTGACCTGCGGCGATATCCACTCGCGCGGTTTCGGTCCGGCAAGCCGCTCACCAGGACGGACCATTCCCGAAATGCGGCTGCGGGCAGGGCAACTGAGGGTCTTTCTGGGAGGCGCTTTCTCGCCGATCGACCGGGGACGGGACCCGGGGCGTCTTCCGCGGAGGATCACATGCGCAACACTCGTGCCCTCGCGGCAGCCGGCGCCGCCGTCGCTGTCCTCGGACTGGCCGCCCCCGCGGCCACCGCGGGCGGTGACCACAACCAGCCCAGCAACATCGTCGCGCTGCCCAGCGTGATCGCCCGCGGCGGCCAGATGACCGTCACGGTCGACGGCTGCCCCCAGGGCGGCACCATGACCTCGGACGCCTTCCGGACCACCCACCTGACCCCGGTCAGGGGAGCCAACGAGACGTCCAAGGGCACCGCCACGATCAAGCAGGACGCCAGGCCGGGCTCGTACGACATCACCGTCAACTGCTCGGGCCGCCGGCTGACCCGGCCGGCCGCCTTCACCGTCATCGGCGGTGTCCGCGGCGGCCTCGGCGGCAGCAGCTCCAGCGGGGCGACCTCGACCGACATCGCGATCGGCGGCGGGCTCGTCGCCGCGGCCGTCGCCGGCGGCGGACTGTTCTGGATGCGCCGCCGGTCCGAGCGGCGGATCTGAACGCACGGCGCAGGACGGCAGCGGCACTTCGCCCCGGATCCGGTGGGATCCGGGGCGAAGTGCCGCGCGTGATGCGGACGGGTCAGGCCCGGTTCTCGCCGGAACGGCGGCGCGAGAGGTGGTATGCGGTGCCCACCGCCCCCGCGATGAGCGCCGCGCCGAGCCCGATCTGCTTCAGGTCGAACCTCGCGACGCTGCCGCCCTGCCCGGCGTGCACGCCCTTGTCGTGCCAGGGCTCGTCGGCCGGGTGGTGCGAGCCGCCGCCCGCGATCGTCAGGTCCACCGTGCCGGTCTTGTCCCGGCAGGCGAACGTCACCCGGTACACCGCCCCGCGCCGGGCGTCCCGGTCGACCCGCGCCGTGGCGGACGACTCGTCCCGGGGGATGGTGACCGTGTCGAACACCGGCGAGGTCACCGTGACCCGCCCCCGGCAGCCCGCCTCGGTACGGCCCACCCCCAGCGTGACCTCGCCGCCGGGTGCCACGGTGGCGGGGCTGACGGTGAAGCCGAACGTGTTCGAGCCCACGGCCCCGGCCGGTACGCAGGCGGAGAGGGCGGCGGTGCCCAGCAGTGCGACCGAGGCGACGGGTATCGCGCGCATGGTGAATCCTCCGGATCCCCGAGGAGCGGCGGCGGACCTGTTCCGCTCGCGCCAGGAATGCACCTCGATGTCTGAAACGCTAGGAAGCCGTGCACGTCACCGCGATCGCAGTCGCGCGAATGGGGCAAGAGTGTGGGCCGCTCAGGGGACGGTGACGGCGTGTCGGCCGTCACCGTCCCCGCTTTCGTGCCAGCGCCGTGCCGGTGCCGGGTCAGTCCCCGGCGCCGGGGAACAGGCTCAGGAACGGGTCGGTCGACGCCGAGACGCCCCTGCTGAAGGGGGCGTCGAAGTCCCAGATCAGGAAGAGCAGGAAGGCGATCAGCGCGGAGAACAGTCCCGCGAGGATCAGCTCCCGGGGCGTGCGCCGGATCTGCAGGGCGAAGACCATCCCGATGGTGATGACGGCCCCGGCGATCAGCCCGAACCACACCACCCCCGGCATGGTCGCCCCGGTCGACTGCGCACGGGCGTTGCGAGCCTGGTCCGCGAGGGCCACCTGGTCCACGAGGGGCTGGTACGCCTGCGCCTCGAAGTCCGACCTCGGTTCGTAGTCCGTGACGTCCGCGCGCACCCGGTCGAGCAGCTCGGTGCCGCGGTCGGTCACCTCGCCGTGGTCGGCCATGGCCTTCCACTCGGTGGTGACGACGTGTCCGACATAGGCGTTGACATCCGCCCGGATGCGGTCACGGACGTCGGCCGGGTAGACCCGGGCACGTTCCGAGACCTCGTGCAGCGCGACGGCCTCCGTCTGCACGTCGGCCTCGGCGGCGCTGCGCGCCTCCCAGACACCGGCGATGGCCAGGCCCAGGACGATGGCGTACACCACGCCGATCCACATCGTCATGTACTCGATGACGTCCGGGGTCTCGGTGATGTCCTCGTCGTCGGACGCGGCGCGGTGCCGCAGGAGGGTGATGATGACCACCACGACACCGGCGGCCAGCATCGCGAGGGTGAGAACAAGCCATTCCGGCAAGAGATGCCTCCAGGATCAGCGCGCACGGAGCGCGGCGACGGCGACCACCGCGGGCACCGTGATGAGCAGGACGAAGACGAGCGGTGACGTGGTCCCGTGCGAGGAACGCTGCGGCGCCCGGGCGGCACGGTGGCGCGGATAGTGCACCGGGCTGAGCGACGGACGGGGCGTGGGCGTGACCGAGGGCGCGGGGGCGGGCGGCGCGGGGCGGACCGGCGGCGGGGTGGGAGCGGGCGTCGGCGTCGGGCTCGGCTCAGGGGCGGGCCGCGGCGGCGCCGGCCGCGGGGCGGGAGGCGGCGGCGGTTCGGGCTCCGGCGCCGGTGGCTTCGGCGGGGGCGGCTTCGGGGCGGGCGGAGGAGTGGGCTCGGGCGGGGGCGGCGTCGGTTCGGGGTCCGGTGGGGGCGTCGGCGTTGGTGTCGGTGTCGGCTTGGGACAGGGCGGGAAGGTGGGCCAGGAGGCGCTCCCGGCGACCGCCACCGCGTCGGTGCCGTCCGGTCCGGTCGACGCGTACGCACACGCGTCGGCCCGGGCCGCGCCGACCGGTATGCCGACGAGGGTGAACGTCAACGTCACCAGGGCCAACACCCGTCCGGCAGCGGCGGATCGGGTCGGTTCGGGTCCATGCACGACGCAGATCATGAAGCCTGGCGCACCGTCCCACGCCCGAGTACCCGGTGATTGCCCCGAAGGAGGGACATGGCCCCACCAGCGGTTTGACGGGGGCGGAACTGCCCGCGCCGGGGCCCGTAAGCCTGTACGAGGCACCGCGCGCCGGTGGCGGACGGGAAGAAAACCCGCGACCGGTTGAACACAACGGGCTTCCCCGTGCGTACCCAGTGTCGTGCGGCGGCCCAGCAGGGCGCCCCAACACCTTCGTGACGATCGGGGATTGACGATGAAGACCTCCTGGCGGAGCGCCTCACTCGTGGCGGGCGCCGCGGCGCTGCTGGCGCTGACGACGGCGTGCGGCCAGGACGGCGGCGGCCCCACCGGCAGCCAGAACGTGGGCGCCACGGCCGCCCCCGGCGACGTCGGCGACCTGGGCACCGGCGCCGGTGACGGAGTCGGCACCGGCGCGGGCGCCGGACAGACCTCGGCGAGCGCTCCGGAGCCGGCGGGCAAGCTGTCCGTCTCGGCGAACGCCGAGATCGGCGATCTGGTGACCGACGGAGCGGGCCGCACCCTCTACCGCTTCGACGCCGACACCGCCGAGCCGCCCAAGACGACCTGCGAGAACGACTGCGCCACCAAGTGGCCGCCGGTCGCCGCGGACGACGCCCTCGCCGGCGAGGGCATCGACAAGGACCTGCTCGGCGAGGTCGCCCGCCCCGACGGCACCAAGCAGCTGACGATCGGCGGCTGGCCCGCGTACCGCTACGCCAAGGACACCGCCGCCGGGGACGTCAAGGGCCAGGGCGTCGGCAAGAAGTGGTACGCGCTGGCCGCCGACGGCAAGAAGGCCAAGGCCGAGCCGGCCGCCGGGCTGTCCACCCGCGAGGACCCGAAGCTCGGCGAGATCGTCGTCGACAAGAACGGCATGACCGTCTACCGCTTCATGAAGGACGAGGCCTGGCCGAAGCCGGTGTCGGCCTGCACCGGCGCCTGCCTGGCGAAGTGGCCGGTCGTGGCGCCCGTCGAGGCGAACGACACCGAGGGCGTCGAGAAGAAGGGCTTGATGAGCTTCACCCGGCCCGACGGCGCCGCCCAGCAGACGATCGACTGCTGGCCCATCTACACCTTCGCCGGCGACAAGGAGGCCGGGGACACCAACGGTCAGGGCGTCGGCGGCACCTGGTACGCCGTCAAGCCCGACGGAAAGCCGGTCGGCGCGCCGAAGAAGTAGCGACCTCCCGCCCGCCGCCCTTCGGCGTCCGACCAGCGGACCGTCCCCTCCGTGCCCAGCGGAGGGGACGGTCCCGTTCGGGCGCTTTGGCATGCCTTCGCCCACGGCACGTGCCCCGGGCAGTGACCGGGAACGGACGGTCAATTTCCGTTTGGGCTCGCCCCTTTGGCGGGCGATCAGTAGCCTCAGCTCGAACACCGGATCGCCTATGCCTTGGAGAGCTAGATGGAGCGTCCCGCCTGGGCCCCTCGCAGCATCGACATCTCGGTGCCCAGCGTGTCCCGGATCTACGACTTCTACCTGGGCGGTTCGCACAACTTCGAGGTGGACCGCGAAGCGGCCCGCAGGGCCATGGAGTTCATGCCGGGGCTCCCCAAGATCATGCAGGCGAACCGGGCGTTCATGCGCCGGGCCGTGCGCTTCGCGGCCGGCGAGGGCATCGACCAGTTCCTCGACATCGGCTCCGGCATCCCGACCTTCGGCAACGTCCACGAGGTGGCCGGACGCAGCCGCCCCGGCGCCCGCGTGGTGTACGTGGACCACGACCCGGTCGCGGTCGCGCACAGCGAGGCCGTCCTGGCGGGCCACGACGGCGCGGACGTCGTGGCCGGCGACCTGCTCAAGCCGCGAGAGATCCTGGCCAGCCCCCAGGTGGAGCGGCTGATCGACCTGAATCGGCCGGTCGCCCTGCTGCTGGTTGCCATACTGCACTTCGTGGAAGACGAGGACGACCCGTACGCTGCGGTGGCCGAGCTGAGCGACGCGCTCGCGCCCGGCAGCCTGCTCGTCCTCACGCACGCCTCGTACGAGAACATCCCGCTGCCCGCCGAGCGGGCCGGAGGCGCGGTGGACGTGTACAAGGACATCCGCAATCCGCTGATCATGCGTTCGCGCGAGCACATCGCGCGGTTCTTCGAGGGGTACGACATGGTGGAACCCGGACTGGTTCCGATGCCGCGCTGGAGGCCGGAGGGGGAGCCCGAGGAGGAGGACCCGTACGCGTTCTCCGGGTTCGCCGGCGTGGGGCGTACGGCGTGAGCGCCGAGCCGGACGGGCCGGAGGACAGGCTGCGCCGGTTCGCGACGATCTGGAGCCGGGCCGTGTTCCCGGTGACCTCGACGTCGTCCACCCGGCCCGAGTTCGAGGCGGAACTGCTGCCGCTGGCCCGCCGGCTGAGCGACGTGCTGCGCGCCCGCAGCTTCGACGCGGAGGAGGCCAGGGCCGTCGGCGCCGCCCTCGTCGACGCCCACTGCACCGACCCCGACGCGCTCTCCCGGACGCTGGACTGCGTCGACGCCTACCTGGTGCTCTACTGCGGCGAGGACGGCGACCCGGAGGACCTGCGGGCCCGTTCGGCCCGGCTCCAGCACGCCATGGCGGCCGGGTTCGCCGGGGCGCTGCGCGCCCGTACCCTCGCCGAGCAGGAGGCCATCGCGCAGGCCGCCCTGAAGGCGCAGGGCGTGGTCGCCGAGGCCCTGCACGCCAGCGAGGCCCGCTTCCGCGCGGTCTTCGAGGGCGCCGCCATAGGCATCGGCATCGCCGACCTGGAGGGCAACATCCTCCAGGTCAACGAGGCGTTGATGCGCATGTTCGGCATCGCGGACGCCACGTTCGGCGGTCGCCGGGCCACGGAGTGGACGCACCCCGACGACGCGCCGCAGACCTGGCGGCTCTACGAGGAGCTGGTGCGCGGCGAACGCGAGCACTACCACGTGGAGAAGGCCTTCTACCGGCCCGACGGGACGGTCCTGTGGACCAACCTCACCGTCTCCCTGCTGCGCGACGCCGACGGCACCCCGCAGTACCAGCTCGCGCTGATGGAGGACACCACCGAGCGGCGGCTGCTCAACCTCCGGCTGCGCTACGAGGCCACGCACGACGCGCTCACCGGCCTGCCCAACCGCAGCTTCTTCTTCGAACGCCTGGAGAAGGCCCTGAACGCGGGCCCGGGCCAGCGCTTCGGCCTGTGCTATCTCGACCTCGACGGCTTCAAGACCGTCAACGACAGCCTCGGCCACGCGGCCGGCGACCGGCTGCTCGTGGAGGTCGCCGACCGGCTCCAGGGCTGTGCCACCGCGCCCGGCGAGATGGTGGCCCGGCTGGGCGGCGACGAGTTCGTGGCGCTGACCACCGGACCGGACACCCGCCGCGAGGTCGACGAGCTGGCCGGCCGCATCATGAACGCGCTGCTCGCGCCGGTCAGCGTCGACGGCCGGGAACTGACCGTGCGCGGCAGCATCGGCATCGTCGAGGGCCCGGCGGGGGAGCGCAGCCCGGCCGAGGTGCTGCGCAGCGCCGACATCACCATGTACCGGGCCAAGTCGGCGGGGGGCAACCGCTTCGAGCTGGCCGACCCGGAGGCCGACGCCCGTGTCATCACCCGGCACGGGCTGACCACGGCGCTGCCCGCGGCGCTGGAGCGCGGCGAGTTCTTCATCGAGTACCAGCCGCTGGTCCACCTCGGTGACGGCAGTGTGCGCGGCGCCGAGGCGCTGGTGCGCTGGCTGCACCCGCAGCACGGGGTGCTCGGCCCGGACCGGTTCATCCCGCTCGCGGAACACACCGGGCTGATCGTGCCGCTGGGCCGCTGGGTCCTGGAGCAGTCGGTGCGGCAGGCCCGCGTCTGGCGGGAGCGGTACGGCGAGAGCGGCGCCGCGGGCCCGCTGCGCATCAACGTCAACCTCTCGCCCTGCCAGCTCACCCACCCCGGCCTGGTCCAGGACACCGTCGAGATCCTGGAGCGGGCCGGTGTCACGCCCGACGCGCTGTGCCTGG
Organism: Streptomyces sp. NPDC059906; assembly: GCF_042730645.1. Classification (NCBI taxonomy): domain Bacteria; kingdom Bacillati; phylum Actinomycetota; class Actinomycetes; order Kitasatosporales; family Streptomycetaceae; genus Streptomyces; species Streptomyces sp. NPDC059906. The sequence goes on along the minus strand of NZ_JBHWKU010000003.1, from coordinate 88,459 downwards.
AGGTGACCGAGTCGGCGCTGATCGGCGCGGACGACGACCTGCTGAAGCCGCTGCGCCGGCTGGCCGAGATGGGCGTCGACATCGCCCTGGACGACTTCGGCACCGGCTACTCCAACCTCGCCAACCTGCGCCGGCTGCCGGTGAGCGTCCTCAAGCTGGACCGCTCGTTCACGCAGAGCATGCAGCAGTTCCCGGCGGACGCCGTCGACCTGAAGATCGTCGAGGGGATCGTCGCCCTGGCCCACAGCCTGGACCTCGCGGTCACCGTGGAGGGCGTGGAGACCGGCGCCCAGGCCGAGCAGTTGCGCATACTGGGCTGCGACACGGCCCAGGGCTGGTACTACGCCCGCCCGGGCCCGCCGGAGCGGCTGCACGAACTGGCCCTGGTGGACGCCACGGGCTGAGCGGGGCCGCCGGTCCGTCCGGGACCCGTCACGGCCGGCCCAGGCTCCGCCCCGGGCGGCTCGGGCCATGCGTCGCCGCATGTGCCCGTGCGGCATCCCGGCCCCGGGGCGGCCCAGCCTGCGCCTTGCCGCAGGGCGGCCGGCGTGGGTGGCTTGGCTCCCGCCCCGGCGCGGACGGCTCGGTTCACGCCCCGGCGCGGACGGTTCTCGGTTCACGCCCCGGCGCGGGTGCGTCGGCTCCCCTGCCGGCGCGGGCGTCTCCGTTCTCCTCCCGGCGCGGACGCCCCGGCTTCTGCCCCGGCGCGGACGGTTCTCGGTTCACGCCCCGGCGCGGGTGCGTCGGCCCCCCTGCCGGCGCGGGCGTCTCCGTTCTCCTCCCGGCGCGGACGCCCCGGCTTCCGCCCCGGCACCGACGACTTGGTTCACGCCCCGGCGCGGGCGGCCTCGGCGGCTTCCGTCGCCGCGCGGACCAGGGCCGCGGTCGCCGTCGAGCGGGACTGCCGGGGCCAGGCGAGGGCCAGGACGACCGGCGGCGCGTCCGGGACCGGGCGGTAGGCGACGCCCGGCCTCGGGTAGCGGGCGGTCACCGAGGCGGGCAGCAGGGTGACGACCTTGCCGAGGGAGACCGCCGTGAGCACCTGGGCCAGGTCGTCGTGGCCGCGCCGGGCCTCGTCGATGTGCCGCTCCACGCTGCCCGCGTCGAGGCCCAGGTCGGCCAGCTCCAGTTGGTCGCGGGCGGCGAGCGGGTGGTCCGCGGCGAGGACGGCGACGCGCGGTTCGGCGGCCAGCGTCTCGGTGTCGAGGCCGGTGCCGTCGAACGGCGCGTGGACCAGGGCGACGTCCGCCTCGCCGGCGCGCAGCAGCCGCGGCTGCTCCTGCCACCCGCACAGCCGGACGGCGACCGGCACGGACCCGGGCTCCGACGCGTAGCGGGCGAGGATCGGCTCCAGCAGCCCCCCGTCCCCGTCGGCCTTCACGGCCAGCACCAGCTTCGGTCCCCCGGCCGCCCGCCGGGCCCGCCGCCCGGCGGCTTCCAGCGCGTCCAGCGCGACGCGCGCCTCGGCGAGCAGCACGTCCCCGGCCGGGGTCCGGGGCACCCTGTGGGTGGTCCGCTCGAACAAGGCGACACCCAGTTCCGCCTCCAGACGGCGGATCGCTCTGGACAGCGGCGGCGGGGAGATGCCCAGCCGCTCGGCGGCCCGCGCGAAGTTCAGCTCCTCGGCGACCGCCACGAAGTAGCGCAGGGGACGCGACTCCATGCCCGCCTCCTCCGATGCCGCCCGGTATTACCTTCAGGGTAACAAGCGGGATCCGATCGGTCCTTCAGTTCCGGCTGCCCGGCGAACAGGATGGGAGAGCGCCGGAGAGCGAACGGCAGCAGGCTTCCCGCCCGGCGCGCACCCTCTCCTCTCCCTCCCTGAACCGGAGTTGTGCTCGTGATCGTCATCACCACCCCGACCGGCGGAATCGGCCGACAGGTCCTCGACAACGTCCTGGACGCCCTCGGCGCCCGGGACGACGGGACCGCCCTGCGCGTCATCGCCCGCGATCCGGGCCGGCTCAGCGCCTGGGCCCGGGAGCGGGCCCAGGTGTTCCAGGGCTCGCACGCCGACCCCGAGGTCCTGGGCGCGGCCTGCGAGGGTGCCGACCAGGTGTTCTGGCTGGTGCCGCCCGCGCCCGGCGCCGACAGCGTCGAGGACCACTTCCGGGACTTCACGCTGCCACTGTGCGAGGTGATCGCGCGGCGGGGCGTGGCACGGATCCTCGCCGTCTCCACCCTCGGACGCGGCGTGGCGAAGGACGCCGGACCGGTCTCCGCCTCGCTCGCCATGGACGACCGGATCGCCGCCACGGGCGTCCACTACCGGGCCCTGTGCCCGCCCTTCCTGATGGAGAACCTGCTCGGGCAGGCGGCCGCCCTGCGCGACACCGGCGAGTTCCGCATGGCGTACGCCGCCGACCGCGTCCTGCGCACCTGCGCCACCGCCGACATCGCCGCCACCGCCGCCCGTCTGCTCCTCGACGACTCCTGGACCGGCCGCGCCGACGTCCCGCTCGTCGGCCCCGACGACCTCACCCCGGAGGGCATGGCCGAGGTGCTGTCCGACGTACTGGGCCGTCCGGTACGGGTACGGGAGACCACCCCGGAGGCCTACAAGGCGTCCGCCCTGCGGTTCGGGGCGAGCGAGAGCGGGGCCCAGGGTCTGGCCGACATGGCCTCGGCGATGGACGCACAGGGCTTCTACGGCGCGGCCGAGCCCAGCACCCCGGACACCGCGCCCACGAGCTTCCGCCGCTGGTGCGAGGAGGTCCTCAGGCCGGCCACGCTCGCCTGACGGCGGAACCGAGCCCCCGAGCCGGAGGCCTTCACCGCTCCAGCAGCATCCGCTGCAGCTCCCGCGCCGCCCGCGGCGGAGCCACGTCGCTGCGGTGCGCCAGGGCGATCGTCCGGTACAGGCCGGGCCGGGCCAGCGGGGTCACCCGCAGTCCGCGTCCGGAGCGGGCGGCCACCATCCGCGGCACGACCGCCATGCCGAGCCCGGCCCGCACGAAACCCAGCACCGCGTCCATCTCCCCGCCCTCCACGGCGAAGTCCGGTTCGAACCCGGCCGAGCGGCACGCGGCCACGGTCAGCTCCCGCAGGTCGTAGCCGTGCCGGAACATCACCAGACGCTCGCCCTCCAGGTCGGTGATGCGCACGGCACGGCGCCCGCCGCCCGGCCGGGGCGACTCCGGGGAGGACACCACCACCAGGTCCTCCCGCAGCAGCTCCACCGTGGTCAGCGCCGGTGACGCGGTGGGCAGCGGCAGCACGACCAGGGCGAGGTCCAGCGCACCGCGTGCCAGCTCGCGCACCAGGTCGTGCGAACCGCCCTCCTCGATCAGCAACTGGATGCCGGGATAGCGGTCGTGGAAGGCACGCAGCACGTCCGGGAGCAGGCCGGTGCACAGGCTCGGGGTGGCGCCCAGCCGGACCCGGCCCCGGCGCAGCTGCGCCAGCTCCAGCACCTCGTGCCGGGCGGTGTCCGCGTCCGCCAGGATGCGCCGGGCCAGCGGCAGCAGCGCCTCCCCGGCGTCGGTGAGCGTGATGTTCCCGCGCGCCCGCAGGAACAGGTCGGCGCCCAGCTCCCGCTCCAGCGCCTTGATCTGCTGCGACAGCGAGGGCTGCGCCACGTGGACCACCTCGGCGGCCCGGGTGAAGTGCCGGGTCTCGGCGACCGCCACGAAGTACTGGAGCTGTTGCAACTGCATACCGCGAGCATACGACGTCGATAGGCAAGCCCTATGGAAACCAGGCGTTCCATGTCTTGGACCGATGGGGCACCGGCCCCGTAACGTCCTGTGACATGGCTCTGGCAACGCGGACGGACCGACGGCCGTCCATGGCGCGCACCGTGTGGGACTCGACCGTCGGCAAGAAGACAGTGATGGCCCTCAGTGGTCTCGTCATGCTGCTCTACCTGGTCGCCCACATGATCGGGAACCTGAAGATCTACTTCGGGGCCGAGGAGTTCAACCACTACGCCCACTGGCTGCGCACGGTCGGCGAGCCGTTCATGCACTACGAGTGGACGCTCTGGCTGATCCGCGTCGTGCTGGTGGTCGCCGTCGTCGCCCACGCCGTCTCCGCGTACCAGCTCAGCCGCCGCGACATCAAGGCGCGGCCCAGCAAGTACGTGCACAAAAAGGCCCGTTCCAGCTACGCGACGCGCACCATGCGCTGGGGCGGGATCATCCTCGGCCTGTTCATCGTCTGGCACATCCTCGACCTGACCACCGGCACCGTGCACTCGGGCGGCTTCGAGACGGGCAAGCCCTACCAGAACGTCGTGGACACCTTCTCCACCTGGTACGGCAACGTCATCTACATCGTCGCGATGCTCGCCCTCGGCCTGCACATCCGGCACGGCTTCTGGAGCGCGGCCCAGACCCTCGGCGCCGGCAGCCGCACCCGCGACCGGGCCCTGAAGACGACCGCGAACGTCCTCGCGCTGCTGCTCACGATCGGCTTCGTCGCCGTACCCGTGGGCGTCATGACCAAAGTGGTGAGCTGACATGACAACCTACGCCGACTACACGACCGGCGAGCCGGTCGCCGACACCAAGGCCCCGGCCGGACCCGTCAACGAGCGCTGGGACACCCGCCGTTTCGAGGCGAAGCTGGTCAACCCCGCCAACCGGCGCGGGAAGACCGTCATCGTCGTCGGCACCGGCCTCGCGGGCGGCTCCGCGGGCGCGACGCTGGCCGAACAGGGCTACCACGTCGTCCAGTTCTGCTACCAGGACTCCCCGCGCCGCGCCCACTCCATCGCCGCCCAGGGCGGCATCAACGCCGCGAAGAACTACCGCAACGACGGCGACTCGATCCACCGCCTGTTCTACGACACCGTCAAGGGCGGCGACTTCCGCTCCCGCGAGTCCAACGTGCACCGCCTCGCGCAGATCTCCGTCGAGATCATCGACCAGTGCGTGGCCCAGGGCGTGCCCTTCGCCCGCGAGTACGGCGGTCTGCTCGACACCCGCTCCTTCGGCGGCGTGCAGGTCTCCCGCACCTTCTACGCCCGCGGCCAGACGGGCCAGCAGCTCCTGCTCGGCGCCTACCAGGCGCTCAGCAGGCAGATCGCGGCCGGAAACATCGAGATGCACGCCCGCACCGAGATGCTCGACCTGATCGTCGTGGACGGCCGGGCCCGCGGCATCGTCGCCCGCGACCTGATCACCGGGAAGATCGACACCTACTACGCGGACGCCGTCGTCCTGGCCAGCGGCGGCTACGGCAACGTCTTCTACCTCTCCACCAACGCCATGAACTCCAACGCGACCGCGATCTGGCGGGCGCACCGGCGGGGTGCCTACTTCGCCAACCCCTGCTTCACGCAGATCCACCCGACCTGCATCCCGCGCACCGGCGAACACCAGTCCAAGCTGACCCTGATGAGCGAGTCGCTGCGCAACGACGGCCGGATCTGGGTGCCGAAGGCCAAGGGCGACGACCGGCCCGCCAACAAGATCCCCGAGGACGAGCGCGACTACTACCTGGAGCGCGTCTACCCGTCCTTCGGCAACCTGGTCCCGCGTGACATCGCCTCCCGCGCCGCGAAGAACGTCTGCGACGAGGGCAGGGGAGTGGGCCCCGGCGGCCAGGGCGTCTACCTGGACTTCGCCGACGCCATCGAGCGCATGGGGCGCAAGGCGGTGGAGGCCAAGTACGGCAACCTCTTCGACATGTACCAGCGGATCACCGACGAGGACCCGTACCGGGTGCCCATGCGGATCTACCCGGCGGTGCACTACACGATGGGCGGACTGTGGGTCGACTACGACCTCCAGACCACCGTCCCCGGCCTGTTCGCGGTCGGCGAGGCCAACTTCTCCGACCACGGCGCCAACCGGCTCGGCGCCTCCGCGCTGATGCAGGGCCTGGCCGACGGCTACTTCGTCCTGCCGGCCACCATCAACGACTACCTCGCCCGCAACCCCCACAAGGACGACGTGGACGACGACCACCCGGTGGTGCAGGAGGTGCTGGCCGAGACCGAGGACCGGCTGAACCTGCTGCTGTCCGTGGACGGCGACCGCACCCCGGACTCCTTCCACCGGGAACTGGGCGAGCTGATGTGGGAGTTCTGCGGCATGGCCCGCACCGACTCCGGCCTGCGCAAGGCCCTGGAGCGCATCCCGCAGATCCGCGAGGAGTTCTGGCGGCGCATCAAGGTCCCCGGCACCGGCGAGGAGTTCAACCAGTCGCTGGAGAAGGCCAACCGCATCGTCGACTACCTGGAACTCGCCGAGCTGATGTGCCTCGACGCGCTGCACCGCGCCGAGTCCTGCGGCGGCCACTTCCGCGAGGAGTCCCAGACCCCCGACGGCGAGGCGGCCCGCCGGGACGACGAGTTCGGCTACGCCGCCGCCTGGGAGTTCACCGGCACCGGCGACGCCCCCGCCCTGCACAAGGAAGACCTGGTCTTCGAGTACGTCCACCCCACCCAGCGGAGCTACGCATGAAGCTCACCCTGCGCGTCTGGCGGCAGAAGAACGCCGACGCCGACGGCGCCATGTCCACGTACGAGGTGGACGGCATCTCCAGCGACATGTCCTTCCTGGAGATGCTCGACACCCTCAACGAGGAGCTCATCCTCAAGGGCGAGGACCCGGTCGCCTTCGACCACGACTGCCGCGAGGGCATCTGCGGCGCCTGCTCGCTGGTCATCAACGGCGACGCCCACGGCCCCGAGCGCACCACCACCTGCCAACTGCACATGCGGTCCTTCCAGGACGGCGACAGCATCGACATCGAGCCGTGGCGGGCCTCCGCCTTCCCGGTCGTCAAGGACCTGGTCGTCGACCGTTCCGCCTTCGACCGGATCATCCAGGCCGGCGGCTACATCACCGCGCCCACCGGGGCCGCGCCGGAGGCGCATGCCACGCCGGTGCCGAAGCCGGACGCCGACCTTGCCTTCGAGCACGCGGAGTGCATCGGCTGCGGCGCGTGCGTGGCGGCCTGCCCCAACGGAGCGGCGATGCTGTTCACTTCCGCGAAGGTGAACCACCTGGGCGTCCTGCCGCAGGGCGCGCCCGAGCGCGAGACACGGGTGCTCGACATGGTGGGGCAGATGGACGCGGAGGGGTTCGGTGGGTGCACGCTCACCGGAGAGTGCGCGACCGCGTGCCCGAAGGGCATCCCGCTGATGTCCATCACCAGCATGAACAAGGAGTGGCTGCGGGCCGCACGGAAGGTGCAGCGGTAGGGGTTCAGTGAACGTTCGCCGACAAGGTGCGGACGGGCGGGGTCGAGGGAGGTGCTCCCCTCGGCCCCGTCTCGCTTCTGCTCCCGGCATTCAGGAAGCGCACATCCGGGCTCCCGGCAGTCGTCATGTGCAGTACAGCCGACGTCGGGAGAACTGTGGCGGAGCCGTCCCCACCACCACCGTTCTCACGACCAGGAGAGCACCCATGACCGGCGTACTGACCGCGGACCGTCCCCCGAAGCCCGCCGCTCCCCACCGCTACACCGTCGCCCTCGCCCGCGACGAGGACGACGTACGGGCCGCGCAGCGGCTGCGGCACGACGTGTTCGCCGGGGAGATGGGAGCACTGCTGGCGAGCGCCGAGCCCGGATACGACGCCGACCCCTTCGACGCGTACTGCGACCACCTGCTCGTGCGCGAGGAGACGACCGGACAGGTCGTCGGAACCTACCGGTTGCTGCCGCCGGAGCGCGCGTCGGTCGCCGGACGGCTGTACGCGGAGGGCGAGTTCGACCTCACCTCCCTGGACGCGATCCGGCCCTCCCTGGTCGAGGTCGGCCGGTCCTGTGTGCACCCCGACCACCGCGACGGCGCCGTCATCGGACTCGTCTGGGCCGGCATAGCCCGCTACATGACCGACCGCGGCCACGCCTGGCTGGCGGGTTGCTGCTCACTCCCGCTCGCCGACGGCGGTGCGCTGGCCGCCGGAGCCTGGGACCGGGTGCGGACCAAGCACCTGGCGCCCGAGGAGTACCGGGTACGGCCGCTGCTGCCGTGGGTCCCCCGCCCGGCGGCGCCCGCCGCCCGCACCGAACTGCCGGCGCTGCTGCGCGGCTACCTCCGGCTCGGCGCCTGGGTCTGCGGGGAGCCCGCGCACGACGTGGACTTCGGCGTCGCGGACCTGTACGTGCTGCTGCCGATGAACCGGGTCGACCCGCGTTACCTGCGGCACTTCCTCTCGCTGGCACCGGCCTGATGAGCGGCTGGCTGCCCCTGGCGCCCTGCACGCCCGCCGCGTGCGTGGAACGGACCCGGGCCGCGGCGGCCGTACCGCGCGCCGTGCTGCGCCTCACCGCGGTCGCCGTGCTGCTCCTCGCCGGGATCGCCGTCGTGCTGGCCCCCTCCGGCCTGCGGCGCAGGCTGCCCGCGGCCATGGTGCGGCGCTGGTGCCGGTGGGTGGTGCGGGCCGCGGGCGTCCGGGTCCGCGTCACGGGGGCCGCCGTCCCCCGGGGCGGGCTGCTCCTCGTCGCCAACCACGTCTCCTGGCTCGACATCCCGCTGCTGGCCGCCGTACGCCCCGCGAGGATGCTGGCCAAGAGCGAGATCCGGCGCTGGCCCGTGGCGGGCGGGCCGACGGCGCGCGCCGGGGTGCTGTTCATCGAACGGGACCGGCCGCGGGCCCTGCCGGACACGGTCGACGCGATCGCGCGGGCCCTGCGCGCGGGCGCCGCCGTGGCCGCCTTCCCCGAGGGCAGCACGTGGTGCGGACGGGCCCACGGACCCTTCCGCCGGGCGGTGTTCCAGGCCGCACTGGACGCCGCCGTGCCGGTCCAGCCGGTCCGGATCCGCTACCGGGCCGGGGAGCGGAGGGTGAGCACGGCGCCCGCGTTCGTCGGCGTGGACACGCTGCTCGCCTCCCTGTGGCGGGTGGCGTCGGCGCGCGGACTGACCGCCGAGGTGGAGGTCCGGCCCGTCGTACCGCACGGCCGCCACCGTGACCGCCGCGCCCTGGCCCGGGCCGTCGAGGACGCGGTCCACGGTGACCAGGGGAAAGCACCTTCGAAAAGTATGTGTGCTTTGTGAGGTTTGTGCCGTTTCCATACCGCTGGATGCGGACAACCGGAAGGCAGGCACTCGAAAGGAGGGTGATGGCAGATGATCACCCGTGAAGAGATCGCCAACGTCCTGGACCAACCGGTCTACGACGGTGACGGCAACAAGATCGGCGACGCGAAGCATGTCTTCTTCGACGACATGACCGGGCGCCCCGAGTGGGTGAGCGTCAAGACGGGCATGTTCGGCTCCACCGAGTCCTTCGTGCCCATCCGGGACGCCGCACTGGTGCAGGACCACCTCGAGGTTCCCTACGGCAAGGACCAGGTCAAGGGCGCGCCCTCTGTCGACGTCGACGCGGGCGGCCATCTGTCGGAGACCGAGGAGCACCGGCTCTACGACTACTACGGCATCAACTGGGACAGCGTGCTGTCCGAGGCCGAGCGCACCGACGACGGCCGCTCCGCCGCGGGAACGGGCACGGCGGGCGCGGCCGGAGCCGCCGGTGCGGCGGGTGCGGCGGGCGTGGCCGGCCGGACCGGCGAGGCCGGCGGGAAGGACATGCGCGCTGCGGCCGGTACCGGCGGCACCGCCGGGACCGCCGGGACCGCGGGCGGCATGACCGGCCGCAAGGACGCCATGGCACGCGAGGGCATGCGCGGCGACGAGGCCATGACCCGCTCCGAGGAGCAGATGCACATCGGCGTCGAACGGCACGAGTCGGGCCGGGCCAGGCTGCGCAAGTACGTGGTGACGGAAGAGGTCCAGCAGACCGTTCCGGTGACCCACGAGGAAGTGCGCGTGGTGCGCGAGCCCATCACGGACGCCAACCGTGACGAGGCCCTGGCCGGGCCGGAGATCAGCGAGGCCGAGCACGAGGTCACGCTGTACGCGGAACGCCCCGTCGTGGAGACGGAGACGGTGCCGGTGGAGCGGGTCCGGATGACCACGGAGGAGCTCACGGAGAACGAGACGGTGCGCGGCCAGGTCCGCAAGGAGCGCATCGAGGCCGAGACCGAGTCCTTCACGGAGGACGAGACGGGCCGGGGCGGCAAGCGGCGGGGCCGCGAGTGACCGTCCCCCGTCGTCGACGCGGGACCGTGCGCCGGTGAACGGACTTCACCGGCGCTTCCCGCCGTCCAGGGCCCGCGCCAGATAGGGCGCGGTGGCGCTCTCCCGGGCGCGCGCCACCTCGGCCGGCGAGCCCGCGGCGACGATCCGGCCGCCCGCGTCCCCGCCGCCCGGCCCCAGGTCGATCACGTGGTCGGACCCCGCCACCACGCTCATGTCGTGCTCGACCACGATCACCGTGTGCCCGGCGTCCACCAGAGTGTGCAACTGGCGCATCAGCACCTCGACGTCGGCCGGGTGCAGACCGGTCGTGGGCTCGTCGAGCAGGTACAGGGTGTGGCCGCGACGGCCCCGCTGCAGCTCGCCGGCCAGCTTGATGCGCTGCGCCTCGCCGCCGGACAGCTCGGTCGCGGGCTGGCCGAGCCGCAGGTAGCCCAGACCGACGTCCAGCAGGGCGGCCAGCGCGCGGGCCACCACCGGCGTGTCCGCGAAGAACTCCGCCGCGCCCTCCACCGTCAGGTCCAGCACCTCGGCGATGTTCCGTCCCCGGTAGGCCACTTCGAGCGTCCGAGGGTTGTAGCGCGCCCCGCCGCAGTCCGGGCACGGCGCGTACGTACTCGGCAGGAACAGCAGCTCGACGCTGACGAAACCCTCGCCCTGGCAGGTCTCGCAGCGCCCTCCCGGGACGTTGAAGGAGAACCGGGCCACGCCGTAACCGCGCTCCCGCGCCCGGTCGGTGCCGGCGAAGACCTTGCGCACGACGTCGAACAGGCCCGTGTAGGTGGCCAGGTTGGAGCGCGGGGTGCGGCCGATCGGCCGCTGGTCGACCGAGACCAGCCGGTCCACCCCCGCCAGGTCCTGCGTGACCTCGCCGACCAGCGTCGACTTCCCCGACCCTGACACGCCCGTCACCGCGGTCAGCACCCCGAGCGGGAACCGCGCGGTCACCCCGCGCAGGTTGTGCCGGGTCACCGGACCGACCGTCACGGTGCCGCGCGGGGTGCGCCGCTCGCGGGCGGGCGCGGGGGAGTGGTCGAAGAGGTGGCGGGCGGTGGCGGACTCCGCGACGCGGGCCAGTCCGTCGACCGGGCCGCTGTACAGCACCCGCCCGCCGTGCTCCCCGGCCAGCGGACCGACGTCCACGATCCAGTCGGCGCCGCGCATCACACCGAGGTGGTGCTCCACCACGAACACCGAGTTGCCGGCCGCCTTCAGCCGTTCGAGCACCGTCAGGAGCGCCTCCGTGTCCGCCGGGTGCAGTCCCGCCGAGGGCTCGTCGAGGACGTACACGACGCCGAACAGCCCGGAGCGCAGCTGGGTCGCGAGGCGCAGCCGCTGCAACTCGCCCGCCGACAGGGTGGGGGTGGGCCGGTCCAGGCTCAGATAGCCGAGCCCCAGCTCCATGACGGGCGCGATCCGGGAGGTGAGGTCCTCGGTCAGCACCTTGGCCGTCTCGCCCTCGGTCGGCAGCAGGCCGGGCAGCTCGGCGAGCGGCAGCGCGGCCAGCTCGGCGACGGTGCGGCCGCCGACGGTCACCGCGAGCGCCTCGGCCCGCAGCCTGCCGCCGCCGCACACCGGGCAGGGCGCGCTGGTCAGGAAGCGCTCCGCCCTCGCCCGCAGCGTGGCGCTCTTCGAGTCCGCGAACGTCTTCAGCACGTAGCGCCGGGCACTCGTGTACGTGCCCTGGTACGGCCGCTGGATGCGGCCCGCGTCCCGCACCGGGTGGACCGTGACCACCGGCTGCTCGTCGGTGAACAGGATCCACTCCCGCGCCTCGGCGGGCAGCTCGCGCCAGGGCCGGTCCACGTCGTACCCGAGCGCGTCGAGGACGTCCCGCAGGTTCTTGCCCTGCCACGCGCCCGGCCAGGCGGCGATCGCCCCGTCCCGGACCGACAGCGACGGGTCCGGGACCAGCAGTTCCTCGGTCGTGCGGTGCACCCGGCCGAGCCCGTGGCACTCCGGGCAGGCCCCGGCCGCGGTGTTCGGCGAGAACGCGTCGGAGTCCAGGCGCTCGGCGCCCGGCGGGTACGTGCCGGCGCGGGAGAAGAGCATCCGCAGGGAGTTGGAGAGGTTGGTGACCGTCCCCACCGAGGAGCGGGAGGTCGGCGTCGCCCGCCGCTGCTGGAGCGAGACGGCGGGCGGCAGCCCGGTGATCCCGCCGACCTTGGGCGCGCCGACCTGGTGGATCAGCCGCCGGGCGTAGGGCGCGACCGACTCGAAGTAGCGCCGCTGCGCCTCCGCGTAGACCGTCCCGAAGGCCAGCGACGACTTCCCCGACCCGGAGACGCCCGTGAACACCGCCAGCACGTCCCGGGGGACGTCCACGTCGACGCCCTTGAGGTTGTGCTCGCGGGCGTCGCGCACCCGGACGTACGGGTCGTGGGGGCTGTGCATCGCGGGGCTCCGTACCGTGGGTGGGACAAACCCCGCGATTCTACGCCGGGGTGCCGAGCGGTCCCCTGCCGGTGACACGGGCGAGCCGCCGGTAGGAGTCGAGCAGCGCGGCACGGTCGTAGGTGCTGGTGGTGACCAGCACCTCCTGTGCGCCCGTCTCCTTCACGAGCGTCTCCAGTTCCTCGGCGACCTGCTCCTCGGTGCCGGTGATGTGGCCGCCGAGACCGCCCTCGTACAGGTCGCGTTCCTTCGCGGTCATCGTCCGGGCCTCGACCTCCTCGGCCGTCGGCAGCGGCGGGAAGGAGCCCCGCGTGCGGGCCTCGGCCATGGACCACGCCTCCGGGACCAGGAGCCGCCGGGCCGCCTCGGGCGTGGCGGCCACCGCGACGGTGCCGGAGACGACGACGTACGGCTCCGCGCCCCACTGGGAGGGGCGGAAGGCGGCACGGTAGCGGTCGATGCCGCGGCGCATCCGGTCCCGGTCGCGCAGGTCCCCGATGACCATCGGCAGGCCCGCACGGGCGGCGACGGCCGCGCCCTCGCCCATGGCCAGCACGAACGGCGGTACGGTCAGCCCCTCCGCGGGGCGTGCGTGCACGCCCGTGGGCGAGGTCCCCCGGAACCAGCCGAGCAGCTCGGCCAGTTGCGCGTCGAAGTCCTCGGCGTCGTCCTTCTCCCGGCCCAGCGCCCTGCGGACGCCGTCGGTGAAGCCCACCGAGCGGCCGAGCCCCATGTCGATCCGGCCGGGGAAGAGCGACTCCAGCACGCCGAACTGCTCGGCGACCACCAGCGGCCGGTGGTTGGGCAGCATCACGCCCCCGGTGCCGACGCGGAGACGGCTCGTGGCCCCGGCCACGGCGGCCGCGAGGACGGTCGGCGCCGAGCCGGCCACTCCGGGCACGCCGTGGTGCTCCGCCACCCAGAACCGGTGGTAGCCGAGCCGCTCCGCCTCCCGGGCCAAGTCCACGGTGTCGCGCAGCGCCTCCCCGGCGCTGCGGCCCGCCCGGATGCGGGAGCGGTCGAGGACGGAGAAGCGGGTGGTGGCGAGTGCGGAGGTCACACCGTCTTCAACGTCCGCAGGCCGCACAGATTCCCGGCGGCGCCCTAGGGTGGGCGGGTGAGCGACAGCAGCAGGCCCCCGGTGGCCGTGTTCGACCTGGACAACACCCTCGCCGACACCGCGCACCGGCAGCGGTTCCTGGAGCGCAGGCCCCGTGACTGGGCCGCCTTCTTCGCCGCCGCGCCGCACGATCCGCCGCTCGCGGAGGGCATCGCGCTGGTGCGGGAGCGCGCGAAGGAGTGCGAGGTCGTCTACCTCACCGGACGGCCCGAGCGCTGCCGGCGCGACACGCTCAACTGGCTGGCCGCGCACGGCCTGCCGGACGTTGCCGTGCACATGCGCGGCAACGCCGACCGCAGGCCCGCCCGGCGCACCAAGCTGGAGATTTTGCGGCGGCTCGCGCGGACCCGCGAGGTCCGGGTCCTGGTGGACGACGACGAGTTGGTCTGCGACGACGCCGAACGGGCCGGCTTCCCCGTGCTCCGGGCACGCTGGGCGGCCCGGTCGGCCGAGCTGCGCGTGGCGCAGGAGCGCGAGGGCCGCACCTGACGGACGTGGTCGCCGAAGGGCGCCCCGGGGACGTCAGTCGGACTCCTCCAGGCGGAAGCCGAGCTTGAGCCCGACCTGCCAGTGCGCGACCTGCCCGTCCTCGATCTGGCCGCGGACCTGCGTCACCTCGAACCAGTCCAGCTTGCGCAGGGTCTGCGAGGCGCGCGTGACGGCGTTGCGGACGGCCTGGTCGACGCCGTCGGGCGAGGTGCCGACGACCTCGGTGACCCGGTAGGTGTGGTTCGACATGCGGGGCTCCCTTCCACGGGGCAGCGGTGTGCCCTGCGTCACTCCACCGTGCCCCAAGACGGGACGGAGCGCGAGGCATCGGCCGCCGGGGTGGAAACCCTCCGGTACCTCCCCTTGACCTTTGTAATGGTCCATACCAAAATCCCAGACACCCGTTCGAGCCTCGGGCTCGTCCCCCACGTCGGGTCTCCCTTCGCGTGTGCAGGACACACCTGCCCGCGCCCTCTGTTCGTCAGTCAGAAGGACCCCTCGTGAGACGTCGCCTCCTCGCCCTTGTCTGTGTGTCCGCCACCGTGCTCAGCGGCTGCGGCCTGATCTCGCAGGACGGCGGGAGCGAGCGGCACACCGTCACCGTGTGGCTGATGAAGGACAGTGCCTCGCAGGACTTCCTGAAGCGGTTCACCGAGGGCTTCGAGGCCGACCACCCCGACCTCGACCTGGACATCCGCATCCAGGAGTGGACCGGAATCGGCGACAAGGTGCAGGCCGCGCTGAAGGCCGACGGCACGGACGGCCCCGACGTCGTCGAGGTCGGCAACACCCAGGTCCCGCAGTACGCGGAGGGCGGCCGGCTGCAGGACCTGACCCTGGAGTCGATGCGCGACTGGGGCATCCGTGACTGGCTGCCGGGCCTCGCCGAACCGGGGCAGTGGATGTCCCAGCAGTTCGGCATCCCCTGGTACGCAGCCAACCGCGTGGTGATCTACCGCAAGGATCTCTTCGAGCAGGCCGGCGTGGGCGAGCCGCCCCGCACCCGCGAGGAGTGGCTCGACGCCACGGAGAAGCTCGACAAGAACGGCGACCAGGGCATCTACCTGGCCGGGCAGGACTGGTACACGCTCTCCGGATTCATCTGGGACGAGGGCGGCGAACTCGCCACCCAGGACGGCGAGGGCGGCGTCTGGACGGGCGCCCTGGACTCCGCGGCGGCCCTGCGCGGCATGGACTTCTACCGCGAACTGCAGGCCCTGGGCGACGGCCCGGTCGACGCCGACGAGGAACACCCGCCGCAGGCCGGGGTCTTCGCGAAGGGACAGGTCGCGCAGATCATCGCGGTGCCGGGCCAGGCCCAGTCCATCCTGCGGGAGAACCCCGAACTCAAGGGCAGGATCGGCTTCTTCCCCGTGCCCGGCAAGAGCGCCGACAAGCCCGGCGCCGTCTTCACCGGCGGCTCCGACCTCGTCGTCCCGAAGAACACCGACCAGGAGGACGGCGCCCGTGCCGTGGTCGAGGCGCTGGTGAGCACCAAGTGGAACACCGACCTGGCCCGCACCATGAACTACGTCCCCAACAAGAAGTCGCTCGCCAAGGACGTCTCCGGCGAGGAGGGGATCGAGGCCATGGCGGCCGGCGCCGCACAGGGCCGGGCGACCCCCGGTACGCCCCGGTGGGGCGCGGTCGAGGCGGACAACCCGATCAAGGAGTACATGACGAACGTGCTCAAGGGGGCGAAGGCGAAGTCGGAGGCCCAGAAGGCCTCCGACCGCATCACCGAACTGCTGGACGTCAACACGCGCTGACCGGCGGGTGCCGGGGGCGCGCGGGCCGGCGCCCCGGACTCAGCGCGCCACGCTCAGCGACAGGGCGAAACGGCCCTCGCCGTCCGTCCACCAGTGGGCCAGGTCCAGACCGGCCGCCGCCAGCTCGGCCCGCACCCCCTCCCGCCGGAACTTCGCGGACACCTCGGTGCGCAACTCCTCCCCGTCCGCGAAGTCCACGGCCAGGTCGAGCGCCTGGATCTTCACGGTCTGCGCGGTGCGCGAGCGCAGCCGCATCTCGATCCACTCCCGTTCGGCGTTCCAGAGCGCCACGTGATCGAAGGCCGCGGGCGCGAAGTCGGCCTCCAGCTCGCGGTTCACCACGGACAGCACGTTCTTGTTGAACTCGCCCGTCACCCCGGCCGCGTCGTCGTAGGCGCGGACCAGCACCCCTTCGTCCTTGACCAGGTCGGTGCCCAGCAACAGGGTGTCGCCCGGGGAGAGCAGGGAGCGCACGGAGGCCAGGAACCCGGCGCGTTCCTCGGGCAGCAGGTTGCCGATCGTGCCGCCGAGGAACGCCACCAGCCGGGGGCCCGGCGTGTCGGGCAGCGTCAGCCCGCCCGTGAAATCGGCGATCAGCGCGTGCACCCGGAGGCCGGGGCGCTCGGCGACGAGCGCCTGCCCGGCCTGGACGAGGGCGCTCTCGCTCACGTCGACCGGCACGTAGCCGCGCAGCCCGTTCCGTTCGGTGAGCGCGTCGAGCAGCACGCGGGTCTTCTCCGAGGAGCCGGAACCCAGCTCCACCAGGGTGCGGGTACCGGTCGCCGCCGCGATCTCCCCGGCCCGGTCGACGAGGATCTCCCGTTCGGCCCGGGTCGGGTAGTACTCGGGCAGCGCGGTGATCGCCTCGAACAGCTCGCTGCCCCGCGCGTCGTAGAACCACTTCGGCGGCAGCCACTTGGGCGTGCTCGTCAGGCCCGCCAGGACGTCGGCGCGCAGGGCGGCGTCCGTGGCGTCCTCGGGCAGCGTCCGGGTCAGACGGAACTGGCTCACGTGCGGGGCTCCTTCGCAGAGACGAAAGCGTCGGTCGGGCCGAGGCCGGGCGCGGTGGTCCCGCCCGGGTCCTTGAGCGGGGTGAGTCGCACGTCCGTGCGGCTCGCAGTGAGCAGGGTGCGGTCGGGGACCTCCTGCCAGCGGGGGTCGTCGTCGTACGGTTCGGAGGCGACGACCGTGCCGCCACCCGGGCGGGACAGGTACCACAGGGTGTCGCCCCAGGTGGTGGCGGTGACGGTGGAGCCGTTGGTGAGGAGCAGGTTGAGCCGGGAGGCCGGGGCCGCCGCGGCGACCTCCAGCACCGTCTCGGCCAGCGCCCGGCCCTCGTCGTCCCCGGCCCGCAGCCGGGCCAGGACCAGCGCCCACACGAGCGCCGAGTCGTTGCGCGCCTCCAGCGACAGCAGCTCACCGGGCGGCAGCGTCGCGGCCACCGGAGCCAGCGAAGCGGGCCAGCCCGCCACGGCGCCGTTGTGGCTGAACAGCCAGGCCCCCGCGGCGAACGGGGCCGCGGCCGCCTCCGCGTCGGCGCCGGCCAGCGTCGCGTCCCGGACCGCCGCGAGCAGCGCGCCGGTCCGCACCACCCGGGCGAGGTCGGCGAAGGACCGGTCCGCCCAGATCGGGCCGGCCCGCCGGTACCGGGCCGGCACCGGGTCGCCCTCGGCGTACCAGCCGACGCCGAACCCGTCGGCGTTGACCGTGCCGTACCGCTGGTGCCGCGGCGCCCACGACTGGCGGTACAGACCGTGCGGCGGCGTCACGAGAAGGTCGCCGAGCGGCTCGCCGGGGCCCACGTAGGCCAGGTGACGGCACATCAGGCGGCCTGCGCGGAAGCCGACCGGGCGGTGCGGAACCCGGAGAAGATCTGCCGCCTGATCGGATAGTCCCAGTTGCGGAACGTGCCCCGGCAGGCCACCGCGTCCACGGCGAAGGAACCCCCGCGCAGCACCTTGTACTCGGGGCCGAAGAACACCTGCGAGTACTCCTTGTACGGGAACGCCCGAAAGCCCGGGTACGGGGCGAAGTCGCTCGACGTCCACTCCCAGACGTCGCCGATCAACTGCCGTACACCGAGCGGCGACTCACCGGCCGGGTAGCTGCCCGCGGGCGCCGGACGCAGGTGCCGCTGCCCGAGGTTGGCGTGCTCCGGGCCCGGGTCGGCGTCGCCCCAGGGATAGCGCATCGCGCGGTCCCCGGCCGGGTCGTACCGCGCGGCCTTCTCCCACTCGGCCTCGGTGGGCAGCCGGCGCCCGGCCCAGCGGGCGTACGCGTCGGCCTCGTACCAGCACACGTGGAGCACCGGCTCGTCGGCCGGTACCGCCTCGGTCACCCCGAAGCGGCGGCGCAGCCACTGCCCGCCGTCCCGGCGCCAGAACAGCGGGGCGGCGATGGAGTGCCGGCGGATGTGGTCCCAGCCCTCGGGCGTCCACCAGCGCGGGTCGTCGTAGCCGCCGTCGTCGATGAACGCCAGGTACGCGCCGTTGGTCACCGGGACGGTGTCGATGAAGTACGGCGCCACCTCGCGCCGGTGCGCGGGGCGTTCGTTGTCCAGGGCCCACGGCTCGGTCGAGGTGCCCATGGTGAACGGGCCGCCCGGCACCAGGACTTCGGCCGGTCCGGTGAACAGCGGCGCCGGATCCGGGTCGGGCGCGGTCAGCACGCGGGGCCCCTTGCGCAGTTGGTGCGTGATCAGCATGGTCTCGTCGTGCTGCTGCTCGTGCTGGGCGATCATCCCGAAGGCGAAGCCCGCCTCCGTCAGCCGCGTCCCGTCGAACGCGGTGGCCTCCAGCACGTCCAGGGCCCGCCCGCGCACGTCCGACGCGTACCTGCGGGCCTCGGCGGGCGACAGCAGGGGCAGGCTCGGCCGCTCGGAGCGCGGATGCTCGAAGGCGTCGTACAGGCTGTCGATCTCCGGGCGTATCGCCTCCTGCCCGGCGACCGCGCGCAGCAGCCACTGCTCCTCCTGGTTGCCGATGTGCGCCAGGTCCCACACCAGCGGGGACATCAGCGGCGACACCTGGGCGGTCAGGTCGGGACCCTCCACGCAGCTGGTGAGCAGCGTGGTGCGCTCGCGGGCGGTGACCAGCGTGGTCAGGGCCCGCTCACGCAGGGCCTCGGCGGTGGTGGGCGCAGTCGCGTCAGTGGGGTCGGTCATGAGCGGGTCTCCCTCCCGTGCGGGCCACGGTCCGCGCCGCCCGGCATGTCCAGCAGATCGTCGGCGGGGCAGCGGCCCCTCAGGACGTAGCGCTCCCGGTACGCGGCGACGGCGTCCGTCACCTCGGTGCTCGCGCCGAGCCGGGGCAGCGCGGCGAGTGCCGCCGTGAAACACGTGACGGCGGCCTCGCGCAGCTCGAGATCGGTGAGGGCGTCACGGGCCGCGTCCTCGTACAGCGGATTGTGCGGCGCGGGCAGGCCCAGGGTGCGCTCCGCCAGGGGCTTGACGGCCCGGTAGGCGGTCTCGCCGGCCTCGGGGTCGTCGAACAGCGCGGCGGTCACCGCCAGCGGCACGATCCAGCCGTCGTCCCCGGGCTGCGCGTCGATCATCCGCAGCTCCAGGTGGCCGCGCGGACGCACCGGCGGGAAGAGCGTGGTCAGGTGGTAGTCGAGGTCCTCCCGGGTCGGCGGCCGGGGCACCAGCTCGCGGGTCCACTCCCGCAGCGTCAGGCCCTCCGGCACGTCCCAGGGGCCGCCGTCTCGGCGCACGCACATCACCGGGGCGTCCAGCACGTGCCGCGCCCAGGTGCCGCGCGGGTCGCTGTCCAGCGGGGGACCGCCCGCCCGCCCGGCGCCGATCTGCGCCCACCGCAGCTGCCGGGTGGACCGCCAGCCGGTGGGGCGCCCGCCGGACAGCGGGGAGTTGGCGAACGCGGCCAGCAGGACCGCGCCCAGATGATGGGCCAGCCACCACCGGCGCACGTACCCCAGTGGCCCAGGCTCCTCGTGCCCGGCGTCCACGCACACCTGCACCGAGGCGGAGGCGCACATCATGAAGCGGCCACCGGGGCCGGTGCGGTCGAGACAGGACTCCATGGCGTCGTAGCGCGGCTGCCGCAGGTAGCGGCGCGGCGGCTGCCAGGGATCGTGGCCGAGGCCGACCAGGGCGAGGCCGTCCTCGCGCAGCACGGCGCGGACGGCTTCCAGATCGGCGGCAACGGAGCGGACGCACTCCGTCAGCGAGGCGGCGGGGAGCGAACTCAGCTCCAGCTGGCCGCCGGGTTCGACGGTCAGCGCCGACCTCAGGGGCACGGCCCGCAGCGCGGTGTACACCGCACGGAGCCGTTCGGGTGACACGGGGAGCCGCGGCGCGCGCAGCTCGTGGACGAGCCATTCCACCTCGACGCCGAGGAGCCTGGGCGGACCGGTCTTGAAGCAGATGCCGCGGACCAGCGCCTCGACCTCGGCCTCACTGACCGCGGTACGGGGCCGGATACAGCCACCAACCGAATCGGACATGTCGGGATCCTCCTGAGATTCCACCATGCCGCCGGCCCCTCTGCGGTGGGCCGGGCCGGCACACTCGTCCCACCCAAGACCCTCGTGCCGCTCCGCACAAGGATGCATTTCGGGACGTTCCCGCTCGGTAATCTCCGCGATCCGCCCGTTTCCGAGGGCTTTCCACGTCGTACGCCGGTCGGGAAACTCCGTTGCACCGCACCCTCAGCATCACCCAGGATTCCCGCATGAGCACGACGGGGGAGACCGCACCGCGCGCGGTCACGGCGTCCACGGGGGTGGCGCCGTGAGCGCGCGCCTGCGGGGCATCGCACAGCAGACGGAGCAGATCGTCGCGGCCGGGTCCTACCGCGCGTCCGACGGGCGTGAGGTGCCCCTTGCGACGGCGGTCGGGGCGGCCCAGGACGGTACGCGGATGTACGGGCCGGGGCCCGTCGAGGTGTCCGTTGCGGCCGGGGCGCGCACGGTCTTCGAGGTCACCGGCGAGAGCAGCCTGGAGGCCGCCCGCCGCCTCGGCGGCGAGGTCGCCGTGCTCAACTTCGCCTCCGCGCGCAACCCCGGCGGCGGCTACCTGGGCGGCGCCCAGGCCCAGGAGGAGGCCCTGTGCCGGGCCTCCGCCCTGTACACCTGCCTGCTGCGGGCGCGCGAGTTCTACGACCACCACCGCGCCCACCGCGACCCGTTCTACACGGACCGCGTCGTCCACTCGCCCGGCGTACCCGTCTTCCGGGACGACCGGGGCCGCCTGCTGGACGAGCCGTTCACGGCCGGGTTCCTCACCGCCGCCGCGCCCAACGCGGGCGTGGTGCTGCGCACGGCCCCGGAGCGGGCCGCCGGCCTGCCCGCCGCCCTCACCGGGCGCGCCGAGCGGGTGCTGGAGACGGCCGCGGCCCACGGGTACCGGCGGCTGGTCCTCGGGGCCTGGGGCTGCGGCGTGTTCCGCAACGACCCCGCCCAGGTGGCGGGCGCGTTCCGGTCACTGCTCGGGCCCGGCGGGCGGTTCGCCGGCGCCTTCGAACGGGTGGCCTTCGGCATCCTGGACCGCACCCCGGGCGCCACCGTCCGGGCGGCCTTCGAGCGTGCCTTCCCGGAGGGCGCCGGCCGTCCCGGTCAGCTCCAGCCGTAGCGCTCCCGCAGCCGCTGCCGTACGAGGTCGAAGCGCATCCGGTCCAGAGCGCACGCCTCGCGGCGCATCCCCGCGTCGTGCAGCCGCAGCACCCGGTCCACGTCGACCCAGGAATCCCGCCCGGAGCGGTCCCAGGGCCCGCTGCCGATCGGCACCCACTCCCGGTCCCCGTCGTGCCGCCTGCTGGACAACTGCACGGCCAGCACCGTCCCGGCGGCCTCCCGGGCCACCACGAGCACGGGCCGGTCCTTGCCGCGGCCGTCCGCCTCCTCATAGGGCACCCACGTCCAGACGATCTCGCCGGGATCGGGATCGCCGTCGTGCGCGGGGGAGTACTCCGTCCGTACCCGGCCCACCTCCCGCGGGTCGGCCTCGGTGGTGGCGGCGGGTCCGTAACGGCCCGGGGCGGTCTCGCCGTTGCTGTCGATGTCGTCGGTGAAGGCGTTCACGGCCGTACCGTACGGGACGGGTCCGCGCGGACGCGCGGGGACCCGAGTCCGGTGGCAGGCTGGCCCCCGGGCCCGGCTCGCAGGAGCCCGGCCACCGGCGACACGCGACAGTACGAGTCAGAAGGCGACGTCATGACCGACCAGCTCACCGTGAGCGTCCTGGGCACCGGCATCATGGGTGCCGCGATGGCCCGCAACCTCGCCCGCGCCGGACACGCCGTCCGCGTCTGGAACCGCAGCCGGGACAAGGCCGAGCCGCTGGCCGCCGACGGCGCGCACGTCGCGGACAGCCCGGAGGAGGCCGTACGCGGCGCCGACGTCGTCCTGACGATGCTCTACGACGGCCCGGCCGCCCTCGACGTCATGCGGCGGGCCGAGCCCGGCCTGCGGCCCGGCACCGTGTGGGCGCAGTCCACCACCGCGGGCGTCGACGCGGTCGCCGACCTGGCCGCCTACGCCCACGAGCGGGGCCTCGTCTTCTTCGACGCCCCCGTCCTCGGCACCCGGCAGCCCGCCGAGGCCGGTCAACTGCTGGTGCTGGCGGCGGGTCCGGGCGAGGCGCGGGACACCGTGGCCCCCGTGTTCGACGCCGTCGGCTCGCGCACCGTGTGGACCGGCGAGGACGGCGCGGCCGGCAGCGCCACCCGGCTGAAACTGGTCGCCAACAGCTGGGTCCTCGCCGTCACCAACGCCGGCGGCGAGACCCTCTCGCTCGCCAAGGCCCTGGGCGTCGACCCGGACACCTTCTTCGACGCCATCGCCGGTGGTCCGCTCGACATGGGCTACCTGCGGGCCAAGGCCGGCCTGATCCGCGACGGCGCGCTGAGGCCGGCCCAGTTCGCTGTCGCCACCGCCGAGAAGGACGCCCGCCTGATCGTCGAGGCCGGCGAGGCGAACGGCGTCCGGCTGGACCTCGCCGCGGCCGGTGCGCAGCGCTTCGCCCGGGCCGCCGCCCAGGGACACGGCGACGAGGACATGGCGGCGGCCTACTTCGCCAGTTTCGAGGAGAAGGCGAGCGACTGAGCCCACCCGGGGTACCGGGTGCACGAGACACCCCGGCACCCGCACCGACACCGGCGTCCGGACCCGGTGCCGGACCACACCACACCACACCACACCACACCACACCACACCGCGAGGAGTCCGCATGTCGAAGCCGCCGCTGCCGCCCGAGGCCGTCGAACTGCTGCGCCGCCCCAACCCGTGCGTCATGGCCACCCTCCGCCAGGACGGCGCCCCCGTCTCCACGCCCACCTGGTACGCGTGGGACGACGACGGCCGGGTGCTGATCAACCTCGACGCGGGCCGCGTGCGCCTGGGACACCTGCGCCGCGACCCGCGCGTCACCCTCACCGTCCTCTCGGCCGACGACTGGTACACCCACGTCACCCTCATCGGCCGCGTCGCCGAGATGCGCGACGACGAGGACCTCTCCGGCATCGACCGTCTCGCCCGGCACTACACGGGCAACCCGTACCCGAACCGGGAGCGTCCCCGGGTCAGCGCCTGGATCGAGGTGGAGCGCTGGCACGGCTGGGGGGAGCTGAAGGACAGTTCCCAGTCGGGCTGACGGACGGCGGGCGGACCCGGGGCGTATGATCGTCGCGCGGCATCGCGTGTCGGTCACCGTCCGGGTGAGGCATGGAGGCGCCGCGGAGATGCCCGTGGAGGCATTGCCCCGTGTCAGTCGAGTTCAACCACACCATCGTTCTCTCCCAGGACAGGGAGAAGTCCGCCCGCTTCGTCGCCGGAATCCTCGGTCTCGAGGTCGGCGAACCGGCCGGAATGTTCCTGCCCGTGACGACCGCCAACGGCGTCACCCTCGATTTCGCCACCGTCGACATCGACATCCCCGTGCAGCACTACGCGTTCCTCGTCTCCGAGGACGAGTTCGACGGCATCCTCGCCCGCCTCGTCGCGGGCCGGATCCCCATCCAGGCCGACCCGCCCGGCCGGCACCCGCGCCGGATCAACCGCAACGACGGCGGCCGGGGCGTGTACTTCACCGACCCGTCCGGGCACGGCATGGAGGCCTTCACCCGCCCCTACGGCAGCGACCCGGCCTCGCCGCTGAACGGCGTCACCGAGGACGTGCCCGGGGCCTGCTGACCGGCGTCCCCGAGGCCGTCACCGGCCACGGCCGGGACCGTTTGTCAGACCCCCTCCGCATACTGGTGGCCTCGAAGTGCCGGATGCGAGGGGGGACTGGCCGTGCGGATGCGGACGGTGTACAGGGGTGAACTACCGGTCGTCCACGGGCGGTTCCACGTGGACAGCCGTCGCGAGCCGTGGGCACCGGTGCCTTCGGAGGCCTGCGCCGGGCAGACCAACGGTCTGTGCGGCGCGGCCGTCCCGGGCTGCCTCTTCCTCTGCACGGGCCTGAGCAGCGGGAAGATCGCCCTGACCGTCGAGGTGCACGGCGCCGCGCCGCCCCTCGAGGACCGCTGGGAGGACGTGGTGGAGGCGTCCTTCCGCCCGCTGACCGCCTCGACCGCCGTCCTGCCCTGCGGCCGCGGCGCACTGTGCGAATGGGCCCTGCCGCCCGCCGACCACCGGGTGCGCTACTGCGGGCGAGGCATGGACGGCGGTGCGGGGGGCGGGCCCGCCACGGCCCGGGACGCGGGACCGGTCGGCCAGTACCTGCTGCAGTTCTGGCCGGCCCCGCCCACCGCGGACCGGGTGGTCCGGCAGACCTCGCGCAGCGCCGCACACCGGCACCGCTACGCGCGCGCCCTGGAGCCGCCCGTTCCGGGGGCGCGGACCGAGCGGGAGCGCGCCGAGATCCGGTCCTGGGGCGGCCGGTTGCCCAGCCGACGGGTGCGGGAGGCCGGTGCCGACGCCCGCGGGCTGGTACCGCTGGACCGGGAGCTGCTCGACGCCGTCGACGCGGCGTGCCCGGCCACCCAGCGCGGCCTCGCCCGCTGGGCCGCCCGCCGGGCCCTCACCGCCGCCGGACTGGACGGCGTCGACTGGATCGCGCCCGCGCTGGCCGCGCTGGACCGGGGAGAGCCCCTGCCGCCCCCGTTCGACGATCCCCGGCGGGCCTGGGACCGCTTCTTCACCGACGCCCGCACCGCCCTCACCGCGCCCGACCCGCCCGGCGCGGGCCAGGGCGCCCCGCTGTGCCGCGCCCTGGCCCTGCCCGCCCTGCGCGCCGCCGCGGACCCGGACCCCCTGCGCGCCGCGCTCGGCGCCCTCTTCGCCGCCGCGGTCACCCACGGCACCGACTACCCGGCCCTGTTCGCCGAGGCCCGCCGACGCTTCCCCGACCTGCGCGCGGACGCGTCGCCGCGGGCTTGAGGGACGGGAGCCCGGTCTTCTCTCGCGCTCGACGGGCTGGTCCGGGGCCGGGCAGGGACGGGTGTCCCGACGGAGTCGTGTGTGGCGCACCGGCTGTCGTACCCGGTTCGCCGGGCCATCGGCCTCCCGACCTGGGTGCGGTCGGGTCGGCGCGGGCGTGAGGGCCGGGGTGACTGATGGCTTTCGTGTTCGGCGCGCCGGTCCGGGGCCGGGCAGGGCCGGGTGTCCCGTCGGGGTCGTGTGTGGCGCCCGGGCGTCGGGCCCGGTTGGCCGGGGCCCTCGGTTGTTTGCCCGGGCCTGGGTGCGGACGTGTCGGAGCGGTGTGCGGGGTGGGAGTCCGACGGGCCTTCGCGTCCGGTCGGCGGGGTTCGGGGCCGGGCGCGACGGGTGTTGCGCCGGGTGGGGCGTGGCGCACGGGCTGGCGGGTCCGGTTCGCCGGGGCTTTCGGTGCTTGCCCGGCCGGTGTCGGGGCGGCGGCAGGAGCGTGACCGTGGGGTCTCAGTCGGCGGCGGGCCGGGGCGGGGTGGGAGTGGACGTGTGGGGCTGTCGCGGCAGCAGCAGCGGGGTCGCCAGGAGCAGCACGCCCGCGAGCGCGACCGCCGTACGCGTCCCGGTCAGGCCGGCCAGCAGACCCCACAGCGCGGTCAGTGCGGCGGTCGTCAGCTTCCCGCTGACCGTCCAGGCCGACAGCGTGCGCGCCACCCGGTCCGCGGGCGTCAGCTCCAGCCGACGGGTGGCGTACACCGGGTTGTACACGCCCACGGACGCGATCAGTCCGAACTCGACGGCCATCACCAGCACCACCCCCCCCGGTCCCCGGACCGACGAAGGCCAGCCCCACGGGCCAGCACACCCGCAGCACGCCGCTGGTCACCAGCACCCGGTGCTCCCCGAAGCGGGCCACGAGCGGTCCGGCCATGCGCGAGCCGACCAGCCCGCCGAGGCACGGCACGGCGAAGGCGAGCGCGTACTGCCAGGGGGCGAAGCCCAGGTCGCCCAGCATGAGCACGGCCAGCAGCGGTGCCGTCGCCATGATCAGACCGTTGACCAGGACCGTGTTGAGGAACAGCGGGCGCAGGGCCGGTGAGGCGAGCACGTACCGCCAGCCGTCCAGCAGGTCACCGGCGCGCAGCCGGCTCGCCGCCGCGCGCCGCGGGTGCGGCTCCCCACCCCCGATCGCGCGGATGCCCAGCGCCGAGAAGAGATGGCTGACCGCGTCGGCCGCCACCGTCACCACCGGGCCGAAGAGCCCGATCGCGGCCCCGCCGACCGGAGGTCCGAGCATGGCCGCGGTCCAGGTCGTCGCCTCGAACCGGCCGTTGGCCCGCAGCAGGTCCGGCCCTCGCACCAGCGCCTTGAGACAGGAACCGGCCGCGGCCCTGAACGTGATGTCGGCCGCGGCGACGACGACCGACACGACCAGCAACTGGGCGAAACCGAGCCGGCCGAGGGCGTACGCGAGCGGCACGCTCAGCAGTACCGCGCAGCGCAGCAGGTCCGTCGCGATCATCACGGGCCGCTTGCGCCGGAACTCCACCCACGGCCCGAGCGGCACGGCCACCACCGCGCCCACCGCGAGGCCGACCGCCGAGAGCGCCGCCACCCGTGCCGGACCGGCGTCCAGCACCATGACCGCGATCAACGGAAAGGCGTCGAAGGCGAGCCGGGTGCCGAACGTGCTGACCGCGTACGCACCCCACAGCCATCCGAACCCCCGCCCCAACGACCCGCCGCCCACCACGTCCGACTCGACCACACCCGACTCCGTCACGCCCGACATCCAAGCGAGCCGGGGCCGGGCGGATCAAACAACCGGCCGGTCGGCACGTACAACCGATCGTTGTGCACATGCCCCGAGGCGGGCGCTACCGGGTGAGCAGCTCGCGCAACGCTCCGGCGACCTCGTCCGGCGCCTCCTCCGCCATGAAGTGCCCGCACCCGACGGTCTCGTGCCGCAGGTCCGGGGCCCACGCCCGCCACAGCGCGGCGGCGTCGTAGCCGAGCGCGGCGCCCCAGTCCTGCTGGAGCACGGTCACCGGCATCCGGAGCCGGTTGCCGTTCTCCCGGTCCGCCCGGTCGTGGTCCACGTCGACGCCGGCCGAGGCCCGGTAGTCGGCCACGATGGACGGCACCGCCTCGCGGGACGCCTTCAGATAGGCGGCCCGGACGTCGGCGGGCAGGGCGTCCGGGTCCCGGGTCCAGACGTCGAGGAAGTGACCGAAGAACGCGTCCGGCGCGGCGCCGATCAGCTGCTCCGGCAGCCCCGGCGGCTGCGCCATCAGATACAGGTGGAAGCCCACCGCCGCCGTCGTGCCGTGCAGGACGTCCCACATGTCCAGCGTCGGCAGCACGTCCAGCGCGGCCAGGTGCGTCACCGCGTCGGGATGGTCGAGCCCGGCGCGCACCGCGACCAGCGCGCCCCGGTCGTGACCGGCCAGCGCGAACCGCTCGTGCCCCAGCTCCCGGGCCAGGGCGACCACGTCGGCGGCCATGGCCCGCTTGGCGTACGCGGTGCCGTCCGGGTCGGCGGGCTTGTCGCTGGCGCCGTAGCCGCGCAGGTCGGGGCAGATGACCGTGTGGTCGGCCGCCAGGTCGGCGGCGACGTGCCGCCACATCAGGTGGGTCTGGGGAAAGCCGTGCAGCAGCACGACCGGGCTGCCCGTGCCGCCGACGGCCACGTGCAGGCCGACGCCGTCGGCGACCGTCACGCGTTCGCGGGTGAAGCCGGGAATGGCCGGTTCCACGGTGGACTGGTTGGTCTGGGTCGTCATGGTGGTCAGCGCCTCTCTGTTCCTGCTCGTGTCACACGTCCTGGCGACGCCTTCGAGGCTGCCGCGCCCGAATCAGCAACCGATCAGCAGCCGGCCGGCAGCCGACCGCCGACCGGCCGGGTACCGGCCCGCACGCGTACCGTGGTGATCGCACACGCGGTGGCGGATCGGAGCGGACGGAAGACGGACATGGAAGCGGTCACGTTCGGTGTGCTCGGAGCCGTCACCGCCCGGCGCGGCCCCCACTCCCTCGCTCTCAAGGGCCCCCGGCACCGGGCCGTGCTCGCCCGGCTGATCCTGGCCCGGCGGCGGGTCGTCCCCGTCGCCCGCCTGGTCGAGGACCTGTGGGACGCCCCGCCGCCGCGGGCCGTCGGAGCGGTGCGCACCTTCGTCGGCGACCTGCGCCGCGCCCTGGAACCCGACCGCCCGCCGCGCGCCCCCGCCCGGCTGCTGGTCACCGAGGGGCCGGGCTACGCCCTGCGCGCGGCGCCGGACACCGTGGACGCGTGGCGCTTCGAGGCCGCCGTCGCCGAGGCGGACCGGCTGCCGGCCGCTCAGGCCCCCGAGCGGCTGCGGGCGGCGCTGGGGGAGTGGCGGGGACCCGCCTACGCCGAGTTCGGCGCGGCGGACTGGGCCCGCGGCGAACGCTCCCGGCTCACCGAGCTGCGGCTGCGCGCCGTCGAGCGGCGCGCGGAGCTGCTCGTGGAACTCGGGCGCGCCGCCGAGGCGGTCCCCGACCTGGACGCGCACCTCACCGAGCACCCCTGGCGCGAGGAGTCCTGGCGCCTGCTCGCGCTCGCCCTGTACCGGACCGGACGGCAGGCGGACGCCCTCGCCGTGCTGCGCCGGGCCCGCGCCCTGCTGGCCGGGCGGCTCGGCATCGACCCCGGCCCGCGGCTGCGCCGCCTGGAGGCCGGCATCCTCGCCCAGGACCCGGACCTGGACCCGCCCCGCGAACCGGCGGACGCGGCGGCCCGGCTGTGGGCCCGCGCGACCGAGGCGTACGACCGCACGGTCGCCGCCGGTTCCCGGGCCCGCCTGGAATCCACCGTCGGCCTGCTGCGGAGCCTCGCGGTCACCGGCGGCGGTGGCCTGGAGGCCGCCCGGGAGCACCGGATGACGGCCGTCCAGGCGGCGGAGGAGACGGGCGACGCGGAGCTGACGGCCCGGGTGATCGGCGCCTACGACGTCCCCGCCAACTGGACCCGCAGCGACGACCCCGCACTGGCGCGGCGCCTCGTCGACGCCGCCGAGCGCACCCTCGGCGCCCTGCCCGAGGACCCCACCACCGAGGCGGCACGCTGCCGTCTGCTGGCCACGGTCGCCCTGGAGTCGCGGGGCGTGCGCTCCCCGCGCGGGCCGCGGGCCGCCGCCGAGGCCGAGGGCATCGCCCGCCGCCTGGACGACCCCGCCCTGCTCGCGTTCGCCCTCAACGGCGTCTTCATGCAGTCCTGCACCCGCGCCGGACTGGCGCCGCGCCGGGACACCATCGGCGCCGAACTCGTCGCCCTCGGCGCCCGGCACGGCCTGGTCAACTACGAGGTGCTCGGCCAGCTGATCCGGCTCCAGGCCCGGTCGGCCGGCGCCGACTTCACCGCCGCCGACGCACACGCGAACGCCGTGGACCGCCTCGCCGAACGGCACGAACGGCCCCTCGTGGCCGTCTTCACCGCCTGGTACCTGGCCCTGCGCCGGGCCGCCACCGCCGGCCCGTCCGCCGGTTCCCACGACAGCGCCGAGGCCGCCTACCGGTCGGCCGCCGCCCGGCTCGACGGCGCGGGAATGCCCGGCCTGGAACGCGGACTCCTGCCACTCGCGCTGCTCGGCCTGCGGCTGTCCCACGGCCGGCCCGCGCAGGTGGACCCGGGTGCGGACTGGGGACCGTACCGGCCCTGGGCCGAGCCCTTCGCCCTGCTGGCCGAGGGCCGCCGCACCGAGGCCCGAAGCGCCCTGCGGGCCCTGACCGAACCGCCGCCCGACCTCCTCTACGAGGCGCTGTGCTGCGCCGAGGCCGCGCTCGCCCTCGCCCTCGCCGACCGTCCGGCGCTGCGGCGGACCCACGACAGGCTGCTGCCCGCGTCCGGTGAACTCGCGGGCGCGGGCAGCGGGCTGCTCACCTTCGGGCCGGTCGACGGCTGGCTGGACGCGATCCGCCGGGCCCTGGCGGCATGACGGCGCCGGCGCGACCCGGCGGGGCGGTGATCGTCACAGGCGTGCCGAGGCCAGCGGGATCGGCGTGAACGGCGCGGGCTCCTCGTCGGGGCTCAGCGCCGTGGGGCCGTACACCCAGTCCGTGAAACCGTAGTCGTAGGCGTCCCGTTCCCGCATGATCGCGTTGCGCCTCAGCCGCTCCTCAGCCGTACGTCGAGCGCGGGTCGGACGCCGCCGGGCAGCTCGTCCGGGAACTGGCCGCGCACTCCCGCTCCCAGGTCTCCCTGCTGCGCGCCGCCGCCCTGCCCCACCTGCACCGGGTCGTCGGCCTCCTGAACGAGACGGCGAACCTGACCATCCGCACCCGCGACACCGCCCGCTTCATCGCCAGTGAGGAGTGCACCCAGGCGCTGCGGGTCGGCTCCCGCGAGGGCATGGTCTTCCCCGCCCACCGCACCACGACCGGACTGCTGCTGCTCGCCGAGCTGACCGAGGACGAACGGGCCGACGTGTACGCCCCCGAGCGCCACCGCGACCGACCCGGCGACCTCCCGGACCTCGGCGCGCTGCGGGCCGAGCTGGAGTGGGTGGGCCGCAGCGGCTTCGCGGTGAACCAGGAGCGCTCCGAGCGCGGGCTGGTCGCGGTTGGCGTCCCCGTGCGCGACGAGGGCGGCCGGGCGGTGGCGGGCCTGTCGGTGTCGATGCCGAGCGTGCGCTACGACCCGCACCGCCTGCCGTCCCTGGTGGCGACGCTCAACGCGGCCGCACGGGCCCTGGAGGCGGACCTCGCGGCGGGCCCCGGGCCGGGGCGCTGACCGGGATTGCCCCGGCCCGCGCCGGGTACCCGCCGGGCCATGAAGTGGCAGCAGGTGCAGGAGGGCCCGTCCGCGGTGTACGTGGTGGTGCTCGACCGGGCGAGGACGCGGTCGCCGAGCTGACCGCCTTCGCCCGCGACCGGTCCCTGGGGGCCTCCCAGGTGACCGCCGTGGGCGCCTTCTCCCAGGCGGTCGTCGGCTGGTTCGACCGGCAGGCCAGGGACTACCGGCACATCCCGGTGCGGGAGCAGTGCGAGGTGCTGTCCCTCCTCGGGGACATCGCCGTCGCCGACGACGGACCCACCCCGCACCTGCACGCCGTACTGGGCCTGTCCGACGGCTCCACCCGCGGCGGCCACCTGCTGTCCGGCCGGGTCTGGCCGACCCTGGAGGTCGTCGTCCGGGACAGCCCGGCGGAGCTGGCCAAGACCCACCGTCCCGACCTCGGCCTGGCCCTGATCGACCCCGGCTGAGCCCGGCGCCGCGGAACGGTTTACCGGCCCCGGTACGGGCTACGCGGCCCGCAGGCAGTCCCGTACCGACACGTACCGACCCCGGGAGGCGCGAGATGACACGGCGCATCCGAGACGTGATGTCACCGGCCGCGGTGGCCGTCGAGCCCATGACGACGGTGGCCCGGGCGGCCCGGCTGATGCGCGAGGAGGACGTCGGCGACGTCCTGGTGACCTACGACTGCGACCTGTTCGGCGTCCTCACCGACCGCGACATCGTGCTGCGCGGCGTCGCCGACGGGCGGGACCCCGACGCCACCACGGTCGGCGCGGTGTGCACGCCCCCGCCGGTCGTCACCCTCGAACCCGACGACACCACCGACCGCGCGGCCGAGCTGATGGCCCGCCACGCCGTGCGCCGGCTCCCGGTCGTCGAGCACGGCGGTGTCCCGGTCGGCGTGGTCACCCTGGGCGACCTCGCCGCCACCGACGACCCGCACTCCGCGCTCGCGGACATCAGCCGGGCCGCACCCGGCCACTGACACAGGGCCGTCATGAGCGAGCCGGTCCACGCACGGAGCGCCCTGCGGCTGAGACTGCTGCTGTCGGCGGTCTTCCTGCCGCTGTTCCTCGCGGGGGCCGTGTTCTTCGGCGTGTGGGCCGCGGACACCGCCCCCGGCGACAGTCCCGGCCGGGGCATGCTCGTGGTCGTCGCCGTGGTGTGCGCGGCGCTCACCCTGCTGGCGGCCGCCGACCTGCTGGTGGTGGTCCGCCGGCTGAGAAGCGGACGCGGGCCCGGAAGCCCGTGATCCGGAAGGGGACGGAGGAAACGACATGGAGCCCACGGCACGCACACCGACGGCACGCACACCGACGGCACGCACACCGACGGCACGCACCCGGGAGGACCGCCGCGCCACCACCCGTACCGCGCGGCTGCGCACCCGGATCCCCGAACCCGACGAGGAACCCGACCTGCTCGGCCAGTACCTGACCCAGATCGGGGCCACCCCCCTGCTGACCGCCGAGGACGAGGTCCGCCTCGCCATCCGTATCGAGGCGGGAGTCCGGGCCAGGGAGCAACTGGAGGCGGCCGACACCGGCGAGCCCGCCCCCACACCCGGGCGGCGCCGCACGCTGGAGGAGACCGTCCACGACGGCCAGGAGGCCAAGGACCACATGGTGCGGGCCAACCTGCGGCTCGTGGTGTCGATGGCCAAGCGCCACGCCCACCGCGGACTGCCGCTCCTGGACGTCATCCAGGAAGGCAACCTCGGACTGATCCGGGCCGTGGAGAAGTTCGACCACACCAAGGGCTTCAAGTTCTCCACGTACGCCACCTGGTGGATCCGCCAGGCCATCGAACGGGGCCTGGCCACCCACGCCCGCACGGTACGGCTGCCGGTCCACGTCGTGGAGCAGCTCCAGAAGCTCGCCAAGGTGGAACGCAGGCTCCGCGCGGGCCTCGACCGGGAGCCGACCACCGAGGAGGTCGCCGCCGAGAGCGGCATCGACGCGGACAAGGTCGTCTGGCTGCGCAGGGTGGGCCGGGACGCGGTCAGCCTGGACACCCCCGTGGACGAGACCGGCGACACCGTCGTCGGCGACCTCATCCCCGACACCGAGGTGCTGCGCGCCCCGGAGGTCGCCGAGTTCCAGGCACTCGCGGCGGAGTTGCGGGAGGCCGTCGGCACCCTCGCGCCCCGCGAGTCCCTGATCCTCAGCCTGCGCTACGGGCTGCACGACGGCCGCCCCCGCACCCTGCAACAGGTCGCCCAGCACGTGGGCCTCACCCGCGAACGCGTCCGCCAGCTGGAGAAGGAGTCCCTCGCCCACCTGCGCGCCCCCGAGAACCGCGAACGCCTCCTCGACTGGGCGAGCTGACCCGGACCTGACCTAGTGCGGCTCCGTCCGCAGCCTCGCCCCCTGCCGGAGCAGTTCCCGCTGCACCAGCCGGTAGGGCAGACCGCGCGGCCCGCTGCCGTGCCGTACGGTCAGCGCCGCGCACACCCCGGCCGCGTGACCGGTGGCCATGGCGATGGGCATCACCCGGTACGAGGAGTGCGCCACGTGCGTCCCGGAGATGCAGCGGCCCGCCACCAGCAGCCGGTCGGTGTCCCGGGGCAGCAGACAGCGCAGCGGAATGTCGTAGAAACTGCCCCGCGGCACCCGCTTGAGGACGGTGCCGGAGCCGCGCGGGTTGTGGATGTCGACCGGATAGGCGCCGTGCGCGACCACGTCCGGGAAGGTGCGCGCCGCCAGGATGTCGTGACCGGTCAGCAGGTGGTCGCCGAGCACCCGCCGGCTCTCCCGCACGCCGATGTGCGTGCCGCTCTGCACCACGTACGACTCCTCGAAGCCCGGCACGCGGGTGCGCAGGAAGCGGTCGATCTGCGCCAGTTGGTGCCGGGCCGTGTACTCGGCGCGGGTGAGGTCCCAGACGCTGGTGCCCAGGACCCGGTTCACCCGCGTGCTGTTGACGGCGACCTCGTGCGGGTGCGGGGTCGCGAAGAAGAGGATGTCCTCGCGCGGCAGCCGCAGTTCGCCGTTCCTCCTGGCCTCCTCGATCAGGTCCCACAGTCCGTGCACACCCCGCCACTGGTCGGGGTGCTCGCGCACGTAGGCGGCGAAGTCCGGCCGGGCGAAGTCCGCGACGCGGAACATCAGCGTCATGGGCTGCACCAGCCCGTCCTCGGGCCGCCCGATCTCGTACGGCGCCCCGCAGGCCGCCGCCACGTCGCCGTCGCCCGTGCCGTCCACCACCACCCCGGCGTCGATCACCACCGGCCCCGACTTCGTCTCGAACACCACCCGCCGGCCCGAGCCGTCCTCCAGCGGGAGCGCGCCGGAGGCGAAGGAGTGGAACAGCATCCGCACCCCCGACTCGTCCGCCATCTCCAGCAGACAGAACTTGAACAGCTCCGGGTCGAAGGGGACCGTGTACCCGGTCTTCGGGGAGGGCGGCAGACAGCCGCCGCGGCCCGTCAGCCGGTCGAGCAACTGCCACAGCACGCCCGCGACCACCGGCTCGCCCTCGCCGTGGTCGGTGGGCAGCAGCCGCGAGGTGTCCCCGGCCTCGGTGAACGCGGCCTGCTCGTGCTCGTTGTGGAACGACATCAGCGGCATCACCA
Organism: Streptomyces sp. NPDC059906; assembly: GCF_042730645.1. Taxonomy (NCBI): domain Bacteria; kingdom Bacillati; phylum Actinomycetota; class Actinomycetes; order Kitasatosporales; family Streptomycetaceae; genus Streptomyces; species Streptomyces sp. NPDC059906. Next base: position 54,034 of record NZ_JBHWKU010000003.1, on the reverse strand, counting down.
GCGCCGCGGTCGCGTTGCCGCCGAGGAAGCCGTACCGCTCCACCAGCACGGTGTCGGCCCCGGCGTCGGCCGCGCCGACCGCGGCCGCGAAGCCGGCGGGGCCGCCGCCCACCACCAGGACGTCGCAGCGGCCCCCGAGCCGGGCCGGGCGGGGCGGCAGGGTGACGGTGCGGGACTCGTGGGGCTCTTCCAGGATCGGCATCGCTCACCCTCCGGTCAGGCGTTCAGCGGCCGCGGCTCGGCGCGGTACGGGCCCGCACCCGCCGCGGGGGCGCCGCCCGGCCCGCGTGCGGCACCGATCTCGTCGAGCAGGGCCCCGCACCGCTCGCCGGTCTCCCGCGCCGACGCGGACAGTTCGCCCATCCGGCCCCGCAGGTCCTCCCGGCGCCGCGGATACTCGTCCCACAACCGGTCCACCTCCGCCAGCAGCAGCCCGGCCTGCTCCCGCGCCACCCCCACCAGCGCCGGGGCGCCCAGCCGGCGCGCGAAGTCGAAGACCTTGCCGGAGTACGGCAGCGGCAGCACCGGTACGCCGGTGAGCGCGGCGAAGATCACGAAGTGCAGGCGCATGCCCACGGCCACGTCGAGATGCCGCATGAAGCCGAGGACCTGCCCCGGGCTGTAGTCGCCGTGCAGGATGCGGCCCTGGTCGGGGGCGGTCATGTGGGACAGCACGGCGTGCGCGTGCCGTACGTCGTGCCGCTCCATCGGCAGGAACACCACGCGCGCGTCCAGCCGGCGGACCAGGAAGTCCGCGACGTCGGCGAGCAGCGCGTGGTAGTCGCCCTCGTCGAGCTTCTCGGCGGCCCGCCCCGGTTCGCGCACCGACATCCCCACCAGCCGGGTGCCGGGCGGGATGCCCTCGTCGCGCATCATCGCCTCGGTGAACGGCTCCGGAGCCAGCAGGAGCGCCGGGTCGGCGGTCACCGCGACCTCCCGCTCCAGGCCGACCTCCTCCAGCACCAGCCGCGACTCCTCGTCCCGTACGACGACGTCGTCCATCTCCGCCAGCACCGTGCGCACCGCGTCCCGGTCCTCGGGGTCCGTGAGCGGCCCGGCGCCGACGGCGTAGGCGAACGTGGGCACGTGCCGGGTCTGCGCGGCCCGCACCAGCCGCAGATAGCGCCGCGCCTCGCCGTCGTAGAGGATGCCGCCGCCACCCAGTACCAGCAGGTCCAGGCCGGGCAGCACATCGAGGACGTGGTTGCGGCTCACCCCCTCCCAGGGCACCACCTCGTCGGCGTCGGGGTGATGGGCGCGGGTGTGCTCCGCGTTCCGGCTCAGCACGACGAGGTGCGCGTGGGGCCGCCGGACGCGCAGGCAGCCCAGCACGCAGGTCAGGATCGCCTCGTCGCCGGTGTTGAAGCCGCCGTAGGAACCCAGCACGCCGATGCGCGGGCCCCGGCGGTCGGGGTGGGGAGGCGAGGGCCGAAGGGGCATCGGGGGCTCCCGTCACGTCGGAATCGGCCGGCGCGCGCCGGTTTCGGCGCGTGGAGCCGCGCACCGTGCCGGGTTGCCTGCGCCGCATCCCGGAAACACCCTGATCAAGGACCGTCCGTACGCGACCCGTACCGCACGAGGAGCACCGGTGAACGTCACCCTCAGCGTCTGGCTGCTGACCGTCGCGGGCCTGTGCGTCCTCGTCGCCGCCGACTTCTTCATCGGGCGCAAGCCGCACGACGTGTCCCTGCGGGAGGCCGGGATCTGGACGGCCGTCTGGGTGGTCCTGGCCTGCCTGTTCGGCGTGGGGCTGCTCGTGTACGGGGGCGGCGGGCCGGGCGGGGAGTTCTTCGCCGGGTACCTCACCGAGAAGTCGCTGAGCGTCGACAACCTCTTCGTCTTCGTCCTGATCATGGCGAAGTTCGCGGTGCCCTCGCAGTACCAGCAGCGGGTGCTGATGGTCGGCGTCCTGGTGGCGCTGGTGCTGCGGGCCGCCTTCATCGCGGCCGGCGCGGCGATCATCTCCGCCTTCTCCTGGGTCTTCTACATCTTCGGCGCCTTCCTGATCTGGACCGCCTGGAAGCTCATCCAGGACGCCCGCAAGGACGAGCACGAGCAGGAGTACGAGGAGAACAAGCTGCTGAAGTCGATCGAGCGCCGCTTCGGCGTCGCCGACCGCTACCACGGCACCCGGCTGTGGGTGGAGGAGAACGGCAGGCGGGTCATGACCCCGATGCTGGTCGTGATGCTCGCCATCGGATTCACCGACATCCTCTTCGCCCTGGACTCCATCCCCGCCATCTACGGGCTGACCCAGGACCCGTACATCGTGTTCACGGCCAACGCGTTCGCCCTGATGGGCCTCAGGCAGCTGTACTTCCTCATCGGAGGCCTGCTGAAGAAGCTGGTGCACCTCTCCTACGGTCTGTCGGTCATCCTCGGCTTCATCGGCGTCAAGCTGGTGCTGCACGCCCTGCACGAGTCCGGCGTCCACGTGCCCGAGATCGGCATCCCCTTCTCGCTCGGGTTCATCGTGCTGGTCCTCGCGGTCACCACGGCGACCAGCCTGTGGGCCACACGGCGGCAGGAGCGGGCATGACGGTGGCCACCGGCGCGGGCTACTCCACCAGCTCCTGGGTGCCCAGGACCGTGAGCAGGGCGAGCCGCTCCGCGTCGGCGGTGTCCGGTTCGGCCGTGTAGACCATGATCCGCAGATCGCTGCCCGCCACACCGAGCACGTCGCAGTCCAGCACGAGCGGCCCCACCCGCGGATGGTCGATGGTCTTGCGCGAGGCCTCGTGCCGGCCGACCGCGTCCGCCCGCCACAGCTCGGCGAACCGCTCGCTGCGGGCGCGCAGCTCCGCGACCAGCCGGCCGAGCCGCCGGTCGGCCGGATAGCGGGCGGCGGTGGCCCGCAGGTCCGCGACGAGCGCCGACTCCAAGGACCGGCGTTCGCCCGGCGTGTACCGGGCCCGGCTGCCCGGCCCGACGAAGTTGCGCCACACGCCGTTGCGCTCCGGGCCGTGCCACTCGGACGGATCACCCATGAGCGCCGCGTAGGGCGGGTTGGCCAGCAACAGCGTCCACATCGCGTCGTACACGGCCACCGGGGTGCCGGCCAGCCGGTCGAGGAGCCGGTGGACGCTCGGCGGGACGTACGCGGGAACGGTCCCGGGGCCCGGCGGCGCCAGCCCGGCGAGCCGGAACAGATGCGCGCGCTCCTCGGCCGGCAGCCGCAGTGCCCGTACGAGCGCCTCGACGACCTGGGCCGACGGGTTGGCCGCCCGGCCCTGTTCGAGGCGGGTGACGTAGTCGACGGAGATGCCGGCCAGCAGGGCCAGCTCCTCGCGCCGCAGCCCCGCCGCCCGCCGGTGCCCGCCCGCCGGCAGCCCCGCCGCCTCGGGGGAGACCCGGTCCCTGCGCAGCCGCAGCGCCCGCCCGAACTCCGTAGCCGTCATGCCCCCAGTGAACACCGCGGACGTCCGGTCTTCCTGGTACCCGTGGTCCCAGGAAGACCGGACGCCTGGCTGCCCGCCCCGGCGCGCCGCAGGCTTTCCCCATGACGACCACACTGATCACCGGAGCCAACAAGGGCCTCGGCTTCGAGACGGCCCGCCGCCTGCTCGCCGCCGGCCACACCGTCTACGCCGCCGCCCGCGACCCCGAGCGCGGCCGCCGCGCCGCCGAGGAACTGGGCGCGCGGCCCCTCGTCCTCGACGTCACCGACGACGCCTCCGTCGCCGCCGCCGTGCGGACCGTGACGGCCGGCGGCGGCCTGGACGTACTGGTCAACAACGCCGGCATCGAGCAGCGCGGCGAGCACAACTCCGTGACCGGGGCCGAGGGCACGACCGCGGACCTGCTGCGCACCGTCTTCGAGACCAACGTCTTCGGTGTGGTGCGGGTGACCCACGCGTTCCTGCCGCTGCTGCGCCGCTCCGCCGCGCCCGTCGTGGTCAACGTGAGCAGCGGCCTGGCCTCCCTGACGGGGCTCACCTCACCGCAGAGCCCGGGGTACGGCTATCCGGGCCTCGCCTACCCGGCGTCCAAGACCGCGGTCAACGCGCTGACCGTGCAGTACGCGAAGGCGTTCCCCGGGATGCGGATCAACGCGGTCGAGCCCGGCTTCACCGCGACCGACCTGAACGGCAACACCGGCACGCAGACCGTGGCCCAGGGCGCCGAGGTGATCGTCCGGATGGCCCGGCTGGGCCCGGACGGACCCACCGGGGGCTACTTCGACGCGGCGGGCCCGCTGGCCTGGTAGCGCCCCAAGTCGCCCAAGTCGCTCAGCAGCCGGCGGGTGTGGGCCTGCCGCGCGAGACCACGCGGCTGCCGTGGCCGTCGACGACACGGGCCTGGAGCGAACCGCAGGCGCACCGGGTCCACAGGGTGCCGCCCGCCGCGGTGGTGTGCGCGGACAGCACCTGGAAGGGCTCGGCGCCGTCGGGCCACCCGCAGTGCGGGCAGACGAGACCGGTCGTGCTGGGCATGGCGACTCCTCGTGCGTCAGTGGTACGTCGGGATGCCGGTGTGGGTTTCTGGTCCCACCGTGGCGCCACTGACAGGGTGCGGCCACGGATCCGTTCACGTCCAGGTTGACTTTACGGACTCCACCGTGAAGCGTGCACTTCATGATTGATCTGCGCAGGCTGCACGTGCTTCGGGCCGTCTCCCACTACGGCACCGTCACCGCGGCGGCCCGCGCCCTGCATTTCACCACCTCGGCCGCCTCCCAGCAGATCCGGCAGCTCGCCCGGGACCTGGGCGTCGACCTGCTGGAGCCGCAGGGGCGCGGGGTGCGGCTCACCGCCGCCGCGGAGAGCCTGCTGGAACACGCCGACGCGATCGAGGCCCGCTGGGACGAGGCGGAACAGGATCTGCGGGCCGGGGAGGGGGCCCCGGCCGGACCGCTGCGGGTGACGGGGTTCCCGGTGGCCGTCGCCGTCCTGCTGGCCCCGATGGCGGCCCGGCTGCGCGAGCGGCACCCCCGGCTGTCGGTGCGGATCCGGGAGGTCGAGGTGGCGGAGAGCTTCGACCTGCTCTTCGAGGGGGAGAGCGATCTGGCGGTGGTGGAGGCGACTCCGGTCAGCCCGCCCTCGGCCGACCCGCGCTTCGAGCAGCGGCCGCTCCTGGACGAGCCGTTCGACCTGGTCGTCCCCGTGGACCATCCGCTGGCCGGACGGGCGCAGGCCGACCTCGCCGACGTGGCCCACGAGGCCTGGATCGCGCCGCTGCCGCAGAGTCCCTGCCGGACGCACATGGTGGCGGCCTGCGGAGCCGCCGGGTTCACCCCCGACGTGGTCCATCTCGCGGTGGACTGGAACGTCACGGCCCACCTGGTCGCGCACGGGCTCGGCGTGGCGCTGGTGCCCCGGCTCGCCCGGCTCACCCCCGAGCTGCGGATCGTCCGCGTGCCCTGCGCCGGCCGGCCGCACCGCAAACTGCTGACCTGCACACGCAGCGGTGGGCACCGTCGCGCGGCGGTCGCGGCGGCGCTGGAGGAACTGCGCACGCTGGCCGCCGCGGCGGTGGACTGACACACGGCGGGACCGGAGCTCGGCCGAGCTCCGGTCCCGTACGACGTGCTCTCGCGCCGGTCAGGCGGCGATGGCCTCGTCCGCGTGGCCGTGCAGCCGGGCCACGACCTCGGTCAGCTGGGCGGCCACCTCGGCGTCGTCGGCCGGGTGGGTCTCGGCGAAGCGGGTCACCGAGCCGGGGATGGACAGCTTGATGTCCTCGATCACCTTGCCGCCGGCGATGCCCACGGCCTTGCGGGCCTCGTCCTGCGCCCACACGCCGCCGTACTGGCCGAAGGCGGTGCCGACCACGGCGACCGGCTTGCCGGTGAAGGCGCCGGCGCCGTACGGGCGGGACAGCCAGTCGATGGCGTTCTTCAGGACGGCCGGGATGGTGCCGTTGTACTCGGGCGAGAAGAGCAGGAAGGCCTGCGCGCCCTGGGCGGCCTCGCGCAGCTTCGCGGCGGCGGCCGGGACGCTGCCCTCGACGTCGATGTCCTCGTTGTAGAAGGGGATCTCGGCGAGCCCCTCGAACAGCTGCACCTCGGCGCCCTCCGGGGCGAACCTGACGGCCGCCTCGGCGAGCTGACGGTTGTGCGAACCGGCGCGAAGGCTGCCGACGAGCGCAAGGATGCGGACAGACATGAGTACTCCCACTGCTGGAACACGTGTCGGCAGGCGTGCCGAAACACTGCGGTAACAATCCGGACCGGGGTCCGTTTAATTTCTAACATCTCAAACGGACCGCGGTCCAGTTCTCTTCCCGATGCTTTACGCTGGCTTCATGTCCGCCGCCCCGCCGCCCTTCCCGCAGCCCCAGGAGAACGCCGGTCCGCCCGAGCTGCTGCAACTCGGCACCGGGATCGACGAGGACGAGCCGTGCCTGCGCGCCGACGCCGCGCGCAACCGCGCCCGGCTCCTGGAGGCCGCCGAGCGGCTGGTGGCCGAGCACGGCGCGGGCGCCCTCACCATGGAGGCGGTGGCCGCCGCGGCCTGCGTGGGCAAGGGCACGGTCTTCCGCCGCTTCGGCGACCGCACCGGGCTCCTCGCGGCACTGCTCGACCACTCGGAGCGCAAGTTCCAGGCCGCGCTCCTGAGCGGTCCGCCGCCCCTGGGCCCGGGCGCACCCCCGGTCGAGCGGCTGCGGGCCTTCGGCTGCGCGCTGCTGCGCCGCTCCATCGACGAACTGGACCTCCTCCTGGCCGGGGAACCCAGCGCCGAACGCCGCCACACCTTCCCGCCGCGCCGTTTCCTGCGCCACCACGTGGCCCTGCTGCTGCGCGAGGCCGTGCCGGACGCCGACAGCGAACTGCTCTCGCACACCCTCATGGCCTACCTCGACGCCGCCCTGATCCACCACCTCACCCAGCAGTGCGGGCTGCCCGCCGAACGCGTGCGGGAGGGCTGGCTCGACCTGGTCGCGCGGGTCACCCGCACCGACACCCCGGCCCCCGGGGCCGTGCCCCCGGCCGTCGCGCCGTCGGCCTGAACTCCGTACGCCGCGGACGGCGTTGCCCCGCCCGACGCCTCCCGCCCGGCTTCTGCCAGGATGCCGTACGTCATGGTGCAGATACCGAATCCACCGCCCTGCGACCCCTCCGCACCGCGCTCCGTGCCGACGAGCGCCGATGTGGCCCGCCTGGCCGGTGTGTCGCGCGCGACCGTCTCCTACGTCCTCAACAACACCGGCACCGTACGGATCAGCGAACCCACCCGCCGCCGCGTCCGCGAGGCCGCCCGGGAACTCGGCTACGTCCCGCACGCCGCGGCCCGCTCACTGCGCGCCGGGCACAGCCGGATGGTCCTGATGCCGGCGCCGTCCTTCCCCGCCGGCCCGCTCTACAGCCGGTTCCTCAGCGAACTCCAGTGGGCGCTCGGCCGCCTCGACTACACCGTCGTGCAGTACGGCACCGTCGGCCTGCGCGGCGACGAGGCCGCCCGCGCCTGGGCCGAACTCCGCCCGGTCGCCGTCCTCGCACCCGGTTCCGACCTCGGCCCGCAGGGCGTGGAGGTCCTCAAACGCTCCGGCGCCCGGGCGGTCGTCACCCTCGGCCCCGAGGCCGTCGACGGAGCGCACGCGCTGCTCACGGACCAGGCGGGCGTCGGCCGCGGCGCGACCCGCCACCTGTACGACCGCGGACGCCGCAGAATCGGCGTCGTCGTGCCCGCCGAAGGCGGCCTGGACGTCTTCTCGGCGCCACGCCTCGTGGGCGCCCGCGAGGCCGTGTCCGGCACCGACGCCACCGTCACCGAGCTGCCCCTCGCCTACGACGAGGAGGACGCCGCCCGCCTCGCGGCGCGCTGGCGCCCCCTGGGGCTCGACGCGGTGTTCGCGTACAACGACGAGTACGCGATGCTGCTGATGCGGGCCCTCCAGGACGAGGGCCTCGACATCCCCGGCCACGCCGCCGTGATCGGCGCCGACGACCTGATGCTGGGCAGGCTGCTGCGGCCCCGGCTGAGCACCGTCCACCTGGAACTGCCCGCCGGCCGCGACCTGGCCGCACTCGTCGACCGGGCGGTGCACGACCCCGGCGCCGCGCCCGAACGCCACAAGGTGCTGGGCGCGACGGTGGTGCACCGGGAGTCGAGCTGACCGGCGGCCGAACCGCCCGCTACTGGCCTTCCTGGCCGTTCTGCCCGGCCTGCGCCTGCTGCTCGGCGACCGCCTTGCGGACCTCGTCCATGTCCAGCTTCCGGGCCTGGCCGATCACGTCGGTCAGGGCCGCCTCCGGCAGCGCGCCCGGCTGCGCGAACACGGCCACCTGCTCCCGCACGATCATCAGCGTCGGGATCGAACTGATGCCGAAGGCCTGCGCCAGCTCGGGCTGCGCCTCGGTGTCCACCTTGCCGAACACCAGGTCCGGGTTGGCCTCCGCCGCCTTCTCGTAGACCGGCCCGAACTGCTTGCACGGACCGCACCACTCCGCCCAGAAGTCGATCAACACGAACTCGTTGTCCGTGACCGTCTGGTCGAAGTTCTCCTTGGTGAGTTCCACGGTGCTGGTCATGAGGTGATCCCTCTTCCTGGTTTCGGGGGAGAAGCCGTCGGCACAACACTGCCGACCTGGTGGGTATTCCGCGCACGTACCCATGTGGCCACGTCGCACACCACCCACCAGACTGACCCCATGACGCAATCGGATTCCCTCACGTACGACGTCGTCGTGATCGGCGCGGGCCCCGTCGGCGAGAACGTCGCCGACCGCACCCGGGCGGCCGGACTGTCCACCGCGATCGTGGAGAGCGAACTGGTCGGCGGCGAATGCTCCTACTGGGCGTGCATGCCCAGCAAGGCCCTGCTGCGCCCGGTCCTCGCCCGCGCGGACGCCCGCCGCCTGCCCGGCCTCGCCCAGGAGGTCCGGGACCCCCTCGACGCGCAGGCCGTCCTCGCCCGCCGCGACGAGTTCACCTCCCACTGGAAGGACGACGGCCAGGTCCAGTGGGTCGAGGGCATCGGCGCCGACCTGTACCGCGGACAGGGGCGGCTCGCCGGACCGCGCACCGTGGAGGTGGCCGGTCCCGACGGCACCCGCCGGACCCTGACCGCCCGGCACGCCGTCGCCGTCTGCACCGGCAGCGCCGCCGCCCTGCCCCCGCTGCCCGGACTCGCCGAGGTACGCCCCTGGACCAGCCGCGAGGCCACCAGCGCCGAGCGCGCGCCCGGCCGGCTGATCGTCGTCGGCGGCGGAGTCGTCGCCGTCGAGATGGCCACCGCCTGGCAGGCCCTCGGCTCCCGGGTGACGATGCTGGTGCGCGGCGACGGCGGCCTGCTCGCCCGCATGGAGCCGTTCGCCGGGGAGCTGGTCGCCGAGGCGCTCACCGAAGCCGGCGTGGACATCCGCACCGGCGTCTCCGTCGAGTCCGTCACCCGCGAGAACGGCACCGTCGTGGCCGTCACCGACACCGGCGACCGACTGGAGGCCGACGAGATCCTCTTCGCCACCGGCCGGACGCCGCGCACCGGCGACATCGGCCTGGACACCGTCGGCCTGAAGCCGGGCTCCTGGCTGCCGGTCGACGACAGCCTCCGCGTGGAGGGCAGCGACTGGCTCTACGCCGTCGGCGACGTCAACCACCGCGCCCTCCTCACCCACCAGGGCAAGTACCAGGCCCGCATCGCCGGTGCCGCCATCGCCGCCCGCGCCTCCGGGGTGCCGATCCTGGAGTCCGACCCCTGGGGCGCGCACGCCGCGACCGCCGACCACGACGCCGTCCCCCAGGTGGTGTTCACCGACCCCGAGGCCGCGTCCGTCGGCCTGACCCTGGCCGAGGCCGAGCAGGCGGGACACCGGGTCCGCGCCGTCGACGTGCCCATCGCGGTGGCGGGGTCGAGCCTGTACGGCGACGGATACAAGGGCCGCGCCCGCATGGTGGTCGACCTGGAGGACGAGATCGTCCGCGGCGTCACCTTCGTCGGCCCGGGCGTCGGCGAGATGATCCACTCCGCGACGATCGCCGTCGCCGGCCGGGTTCCGCTCAGCCGCCTGTGGCACGCGGTCCCGTCGTACCCGACGATCAGCGAGGTGTGGCTGAGGCTGCTGGAGACGTACCGGGACAACTGACGGACCGGCCGGCCCGGTCAGGACCCGGCGGGCGGTGCCGCGCGTCCGTGCGGGCGGGCGGTCAGGCCGTCGGGCCGGGCAGCTCGAATCCCAGCGCCGCCGCCGCCCGCCGCGGCGTCGGCTGGGACCACAGCTCCGCCATCGCCGCGTTCGAGGCCAGCGAGCGCAGCTCGGCGCGGTCCAGGTACAGCGCGCCGTCGAGGTGGTCCGTCTCGTGCTGCACGATCCGGGCCGGCCAGCCCGCGAACACCTCGTCCACCGCCCGGCCGTGCTCGTCCCGCGCCCGCAGCCGCACCTCGGCGTGGCGCGCCACCACCGCCTGCCAGCCCGGCACGCTCAGACAGCCCTCGAAGAACGCGGCCCGCCCGGCGCCCACCGGTTCGTACGACGGGTTCACCAGCACCCGGAACGGCTGCGCCACCCGCCCCCGCGCCACCCGCACCTCGTCCGGCACCGGCGCCGGATCCTCGATCACCGCGACCCGCAGCCCCACCCCGACCTGCGGCGCGGCCAGGCCCACGCCGGGCGCCGCGTGCATGGTCAGCCGCAGCGCCTCGACGAACCGCTCGAAGAGCGCGGGCGCCAACTGCCCGTCGTACGGCTCGGCCGCACGCCGCAGCACCGGGTCACCGGCCGCGACGATCGGCAACGGGCCGCCGACGGCGAGCAGTTCCTCGACCCGCCGGGCCAGCGGGGCACGATCACTCGGAGTTCCCATCGCGGTTGCCATCGCGTCAGGATGCCACGCTCCGAGTTCCCGCTCAGAGTTCCGCGAAGTCGCCCGCGAGGGCCGAGGCGATCCGCAACTGGGCGTCGGCCTCCTCCTGCCGACCCTGCCGCTCCAGGGTGCGGCCCAGCATCAGCCGGGCGTAGTGCTCGACCGGATCGCGCTCGACGACGACCCGCAGCTCGGCCTCCGCCCGCCGCAGCTGGGCCGAGTGGTAGTAGGAGCGCGCCAGCAGCAGCCGGGGGCCGGTCTGCTCGGGCACCTGCGCGACCAGTCCGTCCAGGACGCGCGCCGCGGCGGCGTAGTCCTTGGCGTCGAAGAACATCCGCGCGCGCTCCCAGCGCTCCGCCGGCGTTCCGTGGTCGTAGTACGTCATGTCCACTGGAAACCTCCTCCGGCCCCTGCAACCACGCCACACGGTTGAACATTCCACTACTGATAGGCGCGAGTGGAGGTACTCGTGGCGACACCGTCGCCCGCCACGGTGACGGCCCGCGGTCCGTCTGACGCGAAGGCCCCGCCGGGTCTAGGTTGGGCGGCATGAGCAACCTTGATCGCGAGGCCGTGCCCAGTCTCTGCGGCGGCCGCGGCTTCGTGGTGACCGAGCCCGTACGGGAACTCCTCAGCCCTCGCAACGTCAAGCTCGGCGAGTCCACCGAGGTCCGCCGACTGCTGCCCAACCTGGGCCGGCGCATGGTCGGCGCCTGGTGCTTCGTCGACCACTACGGCCCCGACGACATCGCCGACGAGCCCGGCATGCAGGTGCCACCGCATCCGCACATGGGCCTGCAGACGGTGAGCTGGCTGCACGAGGGCGAGGTAGTGCACCGCGACTCCACCGGCAGCCTGCAGACCATCCGCCCGCGCCAGCTGGGCCTGATGACCTCCGGCCGCGCGATCAGCCACTCGGAGGAGAGCCCGCGCCCGCACGCGCGCCTCCTGCACGGCGCGCAGCTGTGGGTGGCCCTCCCGGACGCCCACCGCCACACCGACCCCCACTTCGAGTTCCACGCCGAGCTGCCCCGGGTCACCGCCCCGGGCCTGGCCGCCACCGTGCTCCTCGGCACCCTCGACACCGCCACCTCGCCCGGCACCACGTACACCCCCCTCGTCGGCGCCGACCTGGCCCTCACCGGCGGCACGGACGTACGCCTGCCGCTGGAACGGGACTTCGAGTACGCCGTACTGGCCATGAGCGGCGAGGCCCACGTCGACGGCGTGCCCCTGGTGCCGGGCTCGATGCTCTACCTCGGCTGCGGCCGCGACGAGTTGCCCCTGCGGGCCGACTCGGACGCGGGGCTGATGCTCCTGGGCGGCGAGCCGTTCGAGGAGGAGCTGATCATGTTCTGGAACTGGATCGGACGGTCGCAGGAGGAGATCGTTCAGGCCCGGCGGGACTGGACGGAAGGGACACGTTTCGGGGAGGTCAAGGGGTACGACGGGGCTCCGCTGGCCGCACCCGCGCTACCGGCAGTCCCGCTGAAGCCTCGTGGAAGGTCCCGTTGACCTGCAAGAACGGCTAACAGGCTGGTGACGGCCAGCGGGGCGGCCGCCCTATGTCGAGGTGCCGCAGGGTGCGGCTGGAGAGATCGATGGCGGACGGGTAGACAAGCATGCGAAGCTCCTGGCAGACACGGGCGATCTTGGTCGAGAACCCGTAAATCAGGAGCCTCGTCGTTGCGCCGGACTGCCCAACTCGCTTTCAGAGGAGCCGGATTCGCGAAGGCTCTCCCCCGTCGGGCGAAATTCAGGGCTCCACAGGTGCGCACTGCCAGGAGGACCGCGCGCGGGGAGGGGCCGACGCGTGACGGGGCCAAGGAAGAGGGTGGCAGGTGAAGTGGCCGCGTCCGTAGAGTGGCGGGATGGGACTCTTCAAGCGCAACAAGGCGACGTCCGGCCTGCTGCTCGTGTCCGACAGGGGCATCCAGCAAGTAGAGACCGCCTCGTACGGGATGGATCTCGTGCAGGAGGTCGCTCGTCTTCTCGGTTCGGAGCACATACGCTCCACCAAGCTCGGTGAGGAGCTCACCCTCTGGTACACCGAGGACGGCCCGGGTCGGGCACGCTCCGGCCCGCCCAACCCCGTTGCCAGCCGGCTCCTGGCCGATCACGGCGCGGCGCCCGTAACCGGTCCCGCGGTCGTCGCCGGTCCGCTGCTGTACGGCAGCCCGTACCCGCTAGGTGCCGAGGAGATCACGCAGGTCTCGGGACGTCTGCACGGATAGCGGCGCTCAGCCTGCCATGGCTGCCACGATGCGGGGCAGGAGTGCGGCGTTGGCGCTGTCGAGGGACACCCTCACCGGTTGCTGCCTGCCCCGTTCATGGATCCACACCAGGCCGTCCGCGACCTTGACGTCCGTGAGCGAACCCCAATCGGCCTCCATGACCCCGCGCAGCGTGAGCCCGCCGCGGTGCACGCGCATCTCGCCGATGGTGAACGACCCGCCGCGCCGGATCTGGTCGAGGCGCTCCGCGAGCAGTCGGGGCTCGAGGACGCGCTGCGCGAACTCGACCAGGGCCAGCCACGCTTCGGGGGCCTGTGTCCGCTTACCGCCCTTGCTCCAGATCAGATTTCCCAGGCTCTTGGGTGAGTTCCCGTATCTGCCTACGCCGAACGTGTACGTATTGGTGTAGGTGGAGGGGATCAGGAAGCCCAGGTGTTTGGTCCGCGAGACGGGATACCGGACCCACTCGATCTCTTCCCAGGTCAGCGAGTCCCGGCCGTAGGTGATCCGCTGCTGGTCGGCGACCACGTGTGTCGTCCAGCCGACGGGACTGTCCACGAAGGGGCGCTCGGGAGCCTCCTGGCGCGGGGGCGCGGATCGCCCGGGCGCCGTGCGCGGGGATGCGGTGCGCCGACCGTTCGCCCCGGCATAGGCCCGCAGCCACGCCGGTACTTCGGCCCGTGGGTAGGCGGCGAGGTCGTTGCGGTAGTGCGTGGGGGCGAGCAACTGCCCGTCGGGGAGCCGTTCGTCACCGTAGTCGTACTGGGTGGAGACCTGGGCCTGGCCGCCGGGCCCTTTGGTGACGGCGACCATCAGACGCAGCCACGGTCCGGCCGGCATGGCGGCCGCGAGGTGACGCTGGCGGCGTACGAGGAGGGCTATTTGCTCCGGCACTCGTGCCTCCATGGGCCGTTCGTGCTGCCAGAAGCACAGATCGGCCGTCTCGGCGGAGACGGCGCAGGAGAATGCCGCCACCATGCGTTCCCACCGCTGTGGTCCGCACAGCGCCAGCTGGCGGGCGATCTCGTCGGTCAGCGCGGTCACGCGGGCCGCCGTCACGTCCTCGGGCGGGGTGCCGACGACGGTGAAGTCGGTGATCGCGCCCGGCTGCCCGGACCGGGCATCGAGGCGCTCGAACTCCGCCTTGAGGTCGTTCATGAATGCCTCCTCGGCGGGCGGACGCCGTACGAAGGCCTCCTCCGCGGTGAACAGGGCGTCGGCCTGTTCGGGCGGGACCGCGGAGGTGACCTCCTTGATGCGCCCCGTGTCGCCGACCATGAACACCGAACGGCCGACGGGCATGTCGAGGAATGCCATGGGATCGCTGTCGTCGACGTCGACGGGCGCGTATACGCTCCAGCCCGCGGCGAACCGATCCGCCACCAGGTCCTGGGGCGGGTAGTCCAGGCCACCGGTGGTGATGTGCTCCTGGACCAGGGCGATGGCGCGCCGCTCGTCGATGCGTCCGATCGCACCCGGTTGCGGGGCCCTGCCCAGCGGATGGCCCGGGTCCGCCCCGTCCGGGCCCGGATAGTGGTGGGTGAGCTCGAACCACAGGCGCATCTCGTCGGCGGTCACCGCGTCGGTCCCGGGGCTCACAGCGTCCCACGTGCCTCCGGGATCGCGGGCGTAGAGCGCGACGGACGCCCCCTGGGAGACGGTCACGTAGTCGCAGGCATGGAGATCGCCGTACGCGGCGACCCATGCGAGCGATGGCGCGGCGGGGCGCTCCTCGCGCGCGATTTCCCTGCCGTCCATGCCCATCGCGGCCAGTACATGGCGGGGCATCAGCACCACTCCCTCGCAGACACGGGGCACGACCGTAGCCCAAGACGACCATCAGGGTGAAGAAGGGTCCCCGTTTCGTGGCCGCCGCCTCAAGCGGTGGAGGCGCTGCTACAACACCACCCACGCCAAGATCCGTTGCCGCGGCGAGCACCAACCGCATCACCGATGTGGTGAAGGCTGTCATCGTCCTTCACCACTCATCAGCGTGAGGTTGGAAAACGCTCAGTCTCACGAGCGTGGCATTTCCTCAAGGACTCGGCGCGATTCCATGGGCCGCGAGCGAGCGGAGTCGGAGTATGCCCGCATCCCGGGCGAGCCGCTTGTCGACGAGAATCTGACGTGGCCGGGCTTCCCCTGGAGTATCTTGAGTTCGCTGACTCGGCAGGCTGTTGAGCTGTGTGTTTGCATCGCGGTGGTTGTTCGTGACGTGGCGGATGGGGGCACTAGAGGTCCTTTCAGCACTGGGCCGATCGTTACCGACTTGTATGCCGACGGAGAGGGTTCAGCCCGCGCAGAACGGGACTGGTTGCCCAGGTCCAGCCTGCAGCGCAGATCAGCGATGCTGCTGGTTTCGCGCCCCGAGGTCTGGCAGGGCACCGAGGGCCTGTCGGGCAGCGGCCAGGAATCGTTTTCGGTGTCCTGTTTGTGCTCGTATTTCGTCCAAGGCCACGTCCCGCTGATGGAGCTCATCCGAGGGACGCTCCCGTAGGGCGACATACCGTTGGTGTTCGACTCCCGCGGCTCTCGTCAGCTGTGCCGCGCGCTCATCCACAGTTGAAGGGCCGACGACCGAGATGCGTGCGGCCTGCTCTTCCATCGCGCGCACTTGGGCCCCTATCGCGTCCAGCTCGCTCGCTGAGGGCAGGCCCTCCGAGACGTGGGCCTCACGATCGGACTGATCACTTCGTGACCGCCGTTCCTCAGAGGCTCGGAGGCTCTCGGTGGCCACACGCGCGAAGCCGTCGTAAGCCCGCATGAAGCCTTCGTAGGCTTCGAGACGTTGTTGCCGTAGCCAATGAGCATGCTCGGCGTCGGCCTGGTCGCGCACCTGCTGATGCGTGGCCCGCGCAGTTCGCTCTGCACCCGTTCGGGCACCCCAGGCCGCCGAGGCACCGCCGATGGCGGCTCCCACCAAACCGAACACGCCAGTGACTATCGCCGCTATCTCCTGATCCACGCAGAGATTGTGGCGCGATTCATCGTCGGTTTGCGTACGTTCGCCGACGCGGACCAGGCGGCAGTCCCGCGTGCGGGTCCCCTGGCGGCCGGTGGCTGAGGAGGCGCGCCGCTAGGAGACTGTCCATAGGACGCTGGCATCACGCCTGATGCACTCGAAAGAGTGGCCAAGCTGACCAGTTCGTCTCAGACCCGTGGCCAAGTGGCCACGGGGTGGCCATCGCTCATGAGATCTGGCCACTTTCGGTGCGTGGACGGGGCTGACAGCACAGCGGCTCGTCTCAGCGGGCCTGGCTCTGTGGTCTCCCAGTGGGGAAGAGACTTTCGCAAATCCGCCTGCACGAGAAGGTGCTGGGCCGTACTTGTCTGTGGTGGTCACTGGGCGGTGTAACCGCCGTCGACGGGCAGGGCGATGCCGGTGACGTAGCCGGCTCTGTCGCTGCACAGCCACATGACGGCTTGGGCGATCTCGTCGGCAGTGCTGAGGCGGCCGATGGCCTGGCCTCCTTCAGCCTGGGAGCGGTCGAGTTCCCCGCCCTCGACCATGGCGTCGACCATCGGGGTGCTGATCGTGCCGGGACACACTGCGTTGACCCGCACCCCGCGCGACCCGTATTCGAGGGCGGCGCTCTTGGTCAGGCCGATCACGCCGTGCTTGGAGGCGTGGTGGGCGGCGCGGCCGGGGTTGCCGACGAGGCCGCCGAGGGAGGAGCAGTTGGCGATCGCGCCGCTGCCCTGGGTGCGCATGTGGCGCAGTTCGTGCTTCACGCTCGCCCAGATGCCCCGCAGGTTGATGCCCTGGACGCGGTAGAACTGCTCGGCGCTTTCGTCGGCGGCGTCGGTGGGCGGGGGCATGATCCCGGCGTTGTTGTAGGCCATGTCGAGCCGCCCGAAGGCTTCGACGGTGCGGTCGACGGCGGCGGCGACCTGGTCCTCGTCGGTGACGTCGCAGACCAGCGCGAGGACCTGGTGGCCGTCGTCGGCGGGCTGCTTGGTGGCGGCGTTGACGGCGTCCTCGTTGATGTCGGCGAGGGCGACGGCCGCCCCGGCTTCGGCGAAGGCGCGGGCCGTGGCCAGGCCCATGCCGGAGGAGGCGCCGGTGACGAAGGCGACCTGGCCGGTGAAGTCGTAGGCGGGGTTCATGACGGTGGCTCCCGACAAGTTGAGTCGAGCGTGGAGTTCAGCGCGCGGCCGTAGCGGTGGCGGAGGCGTCGTCTGTCTCCGGTTCGGCGGTGGTGGTGTGGTGGGCGACGATCCGGGAGGGGCCGGTGGTGCCGCGCAGTGCGAGGGCGGTCAGGGGCAGCAGGGTGAGCGCGGCGAAGACCGCGCCGATCAGGGCCGGGCCGGTCAGGCCGAAGGAGGAGTCCAGGGCTCGCCCGGCGACGAGGGATCCGGCGGCGATGCCGGTGTTGTAGCCGGAGGTGGTCAGCGCCGAGGTGAGGGTGGGGGCGTCGCCTGCGAAGTGGACGGCGAGGGAGGTGACGACCGGGTTGACGGTGAACCCGGCCAGTGCCATGCCGAACACCAGGACCACGGCGGCCACGGGGCTGTTGGAGGCGGGGATCAGGGTCAGCAGGATGAGGGAGGTGGCTGCCGACGCGGTGATCGTGGTGACCATCGGGCGGTGGTCGCCGAGACGGCCGCCGATCGCGGTGCCGCCCAGCGCACCGATACCGAAGGCGATCAGCACCAGCGGTACTGCGCCGGCCGGGATGCCCGCACGGTCGGTCAGCAGCGGCGTGATGTAGGTGTACGTCGCCAGGACCCCGCCCATGATCAGCACGGCCGCGCCGAGGGCCAGCCACAGCCGCCCCTGCTTCAGGGCCCTGACCTCGGCTCGCACGGAGACTTCGGGCCGCTGTTCGGTACGGGGGATGAACCGGCCGACGAACGCGGCGGCCAGGACGGCGAGGACGGCGAGCGCCCAGAAGGGGCCGCGCCAGCCGGTGTAGTGGCCGACGAACGAGCCGATCGGCACGCCGATCACGTTGGCCAGGGTGAGGCCGCCCATCATGGCGCCGACCGCCCGGGTGGACCGGGCCGGGCCTGCTGCGGTGGTGGCGATGACGAAGCCGACGGCCCAGAACGCTCCGGTGGCCAGGGCGGTGACCACGCGGGCGGTGAGCACGACGCTGAAGGAGGTGCTGAGCGCGGCGACGGCGTGGCCGAGGGCGAAGACGGCGAGGGCGCCGATGAGGGTGTGGCGCTGGGGCAGGCGCAGGGTGGCCATGGCCATGGTGGGCCCGCCGACGATCATCCCGACGGCGAACGCGGTGATCAGGAGGCCGGCGTGGGACACGCTGACGTTCAGGTCGGCGGCCATCTCGGGCAGCAGTCCGGCGATGACGAATTCGGTGGTGCCCATCAGGAACGTGCCGGCGGCGAGCACCCAGACGACGAAGGGCAGCTTGCCGGGGACAGGCCCGGTGGCGGAGGGCATGCGAAAGCTTCTTCCCGTTAGAGGAGGGGCGGTGCTGGGGGAGGTCAGGAGACGGCCTCGATGGTGATCCGGTCGGCCTCGGCGAGCTGATCGGCGTCGGCATCGATGTGGCCAAGGACCAGCAGGTCGGAGGAGGCAGAGGGGCCGTCCTTGTAGAAGAGGGCGAGGTTGCCCCAGGGGGCGTAGTAGGTGAGGTCACCGGGCTTCGGTGCCTGCGGTTCGGGCGCGTTTTCGGTGGTCAGCTTCCTGGGCGGGTCGGCGATCCGCTCGGTCCCGTGGAAGTCCTCCACGTCCAGGGTGAGCGGGAGCAGGGTGGCCAGGTCGCGGGCGGCGGGGCTGTCGTTCAGGGTCGCCTCGACCTCTTGGCCGTCGATGGTGACGCTGATGTCCATCGGGGTGCTCCTGTCTGATCCGGTCGGGCTCGCCGACGCCGACGCCGGTGTGGAGACCGGGGCGGACCGCGCGGCGGTCCCGGTGGTGGCGGCGGCCTGCTCGGCGGATGAGCCCTGCGAGCAGGCGGTCGCGGCGAGCAGCAACACGCCGGTGGCGGCGGTGGCGGTCAGGGCGCGGCGGAGGGCGAAGGCCATGGGGTGCCGTCCTGCGGGTCGGGCATGGGCTCGGCGTAGTGGCGGAAGCCCGTGCGGTCGGTGTGCAGGCCGTACAGCAGCTCGGCCAGCTTCTCGGGACTGGAGGTCGCGGAGTCGGGGCTGATCGCCCCGGGCACGACGAGCTGGGCCGCGTGGATGTTCTCCGGCGCGAGGACGGTGTGGAGCATCTGCGCGTATGCGCTCTCGGCGGCGAATGCGATCGAGGTACCGGCCACGGTGCCCTTCGGGCGTACCGCGCTGCCGCCGTTGACGAACAGCAGGCTGCCCCGGCCCAGCTCCCGCATGCCGGGCAGGACCGCGTTCACGCAGGTGACCGGGCCTTTGACGGAGAAGGCCAGGGGGTCGTCCAGGTCGGCCGCCGTGGTGTCCAGGACCGGCTTCATGAAGTCGCTGCGGGGCACCGGGCTGAACTGGAGGATCTCGACGGGCCCCAGCGTGTCCGCGGCCTCGTGCAGGGCTGCGGTGAGGGAGGCGGGGTCGAGGACGTCGGCGGTGAACCCGCGGGCCTGGACGCCCTCCTGCGCCAGCTCGTAGACCAGGTTGTCCTGGTGCTGGCTGCTGCGCGAGAGAAGGGCGACGGTGTGGCCCGCCTTGCCGAAGCGGCGGGCGGCGGCCAGACCCAGGCCGGGGCCGGCGCCGACGAGAGCGAAGGTGGTCACGGTAGTTCTCCCTGCGAAGTGGGCGAGGTGGGGCGCTTCCGGGGTGCGGGACGGTTCTGGCCGCGTTCAGTCAGTTGCCGGGGCTGCGTGGTACTCCTCGTCGGTGACGGGGTTCAGCCAGTGCACGACGTCGTGGGCGTCGTCGCCCTCGTTGATGGCCAGGTGGACCATCAGCCGGTTCGGCGCGGCACCGTGCCAGTGCTCCTCGTCGGCCTCGAACAGGACGCGGTCGCCGGGCCGGATGACTTCCACCGGTCCGCCCCTGCGCTGGCACAGGCCGACTCCTTCGGTGACGAAGACGGTCTGGCCCAGCGGGTGGCGGTGCCAGTGGGTGCGGGCACCGGGCATGAAGTGCACCAGGGCGGCGGTGACCCGGGACGGGGCGGGCGCGGCGGCGACGGCGTCGATGTAGACATCGCCGGTGAACCAGTCGGCCGGCCCCTTCGCGGTGTCGATCGAGCTGCGGGTGATCTGCACGGAGAATCTCCTCGTACGAGATGGTGATGGGGCGGGGGCTGGGCTCAGGGGGTCAGGAGCGTCTTGATGGCGCGGCGCTCGTCCATGGCCTGGTAGCCCTCGGCGACCTGGTCCAGGGGGAGGGTGAGGTCGAAGACCTTGCCGGGGTCGATCGCGCCCGTGAGGACGCGGTCGATGAGGTCGGGGAGGCAGCGGCGTACGGGGGCGGGGCCGCCGCGCAGGCCGACGTGGGAGAAGAACAGTTCCTGCCCGTCGACGGCGACCTCGTGGGGGACGCCGACGAAGCCGACGTTGCCGCCGGGGCGGGTGGAGTGCAGGGCCTGGCTCATGGACTGCTGCGTGCCGACGCACTCCAGGACGCTGTCCGCGCCGATCCCGCCGGTCAGCTCCTTGATCCGGGCCGCACCCTCTTCGCCGCGCTCGGTGACGATGTCGGTGGCGCCGAACTCCCGGGCGAGCTTCTGCCGGCTCTCGTGGCGGGACATGGCGATGATCCGCTCCGCCCCCCTCTCCTTCGCCGCGATCACCGCGCACAGGCCGACCGCGCCGTCACCGACGACCACAGCGGTCGAGCCGGGCTTGACCTCGGCGGCCTCAGCCGCCCACCAGCCAGTGCCCATCACGTCCGAGACGGCCAGCAGCCCCGGCCAGAACTTCTCGTCCGGCACGCCGTCGGTGGCGACCAGGGTGCCCTGGGCGTTGGGGATGCGTACGTAGTCGGCCTGGCAGGTGGTCATGAACTCCACGTTCAGGCAGCTCGACTGGAACCCGTTGCGGCAGTTCGCGCAGGTGTTGTCGGAGGTCGCGAACGAGCCGACGACCAGCTGGCCCGGCTTGAGCGCGCTCACCTCGGAGCCGACCTCCTCCACGAAGCCGACGTACTCGTGGCCCATCGGGTGCGCGTGGTCGGTCGGCTCCGCACCGCGGTAGGGCCACAGATCCGACCCGCACACGCAAGTCACGGCCGTGCGGATGATCGCGTCGGTCGGCTTGAGGATCTTCGGGTCCGGAAGGGTCTCGAAGCGGATGTCGCCGGGGGCATGGATCACTGCGCCGCGCATGAGAGGGGTTCCTTCGCGTTTCCGGGTACAGGGTGCGGGCCCCGGAACACGGACGGCGGACCGCCCGGCCGGGGGCGGAGCCCCCGGGTCTCCGCCTGACGGGCGGGACGGGAAGCTCCACGCCTTCCAGGTAACGCCCTCCTCAGACGCGGAGCGAGTCACTGACAAGGGGTGTACTGGCAGTGCATCCCTTCGACCCTGTGCGGGACGTACCGTCGAAGGCATGGACAACCGTGAGGAGGTCCGCGAGTTCCTCTCCTCGCGGCGCGCCAAGATCACCCCCGACCAGGCCGGACTGCCCTCCGGATCCCGCCGCCGGGTGCCGGGCCTGCGCCGCAGCGAGGTCGCCGCCCTGGCCGACATGAGCGTGGAGTACTACGCGAAACTGGAGCGCGGCGACCTCTCCGGAGTCTCCCCGGGCGTCCTCGAAGCCCTCGCCCGCGCCCTGCGCCTCGACGACGCCGAGCGCGCGCACCTGGTGAACCTCGCCCAGACCGCCGACGGCTCCGACGCCCTCACCCGGCCCCGCCGGCGTACCGGCACCCGACAGTGGACACCCCACCGCAGCTTGCAATGGACGCTGGACGCGATCACCGCCGGACCGGCGTTCGTCCGCAACGGCCGGATGGACGTCCTCGCCGCCAACGACCTCTTCCGCGCCTTCTACACCGACCTCTACACGACACCGGGCAACCAGCAGAACCTGGCCCGCTTCACCTTCCTCGACCCCGCCGCCCGCCGCTTCTACCCCGACTGGGACCGCTTCGCCGACATCACCGTCGCCATCGTGCGCACGGAGGCCGGCCGCAACCCCCACGACAAGGACCTCCACGACCTGGTCGGAGAGCTGTCCACCCGCAGCGACGAATTCCGCACCCGGTGGGGCGCGCACAACGTCCGCCACCACAGCACCGGCACCAAGCACTTCCACCACACGGCTGTCGGTGACCTCTCCCTCGCCTTCGAGGGCCTGGACATGGCAGCCGACCCCGGCCTCACCCTCACCATCTACACCGCCGAGCCCGGCTCCTCCTCCGAGGAAGGGCTACGCCTTCTCGCCGCCTGGGGCGCCACGCAAGAAGCCAGCGTCTCGAACGCGGGACGGTCAGTGACCAAGTGACCGTCGAATGGTCTGTCCAGCATGCTGCTCCCGCACGGCTGGGTTGCCTGTCAAGAAAGCCATATGGCATGTCCTCGGGCCCCGAGTCCGCGTGCTCGTCCAGCCCTGCTGTCACGGAGGGATTGCTTCTCGGCTCAGCCTCGCTCCCTCGGCGCGTTGCCCTCGATGGCCTCGACGACCTTCTTCGCTGTGGCCTTGGCCGAGCCCGGGTTCTGGCCGGTGACGAGGCTGCCGTCGGTGACGACGTAGGAGACGAAGGGCAGTGTCGCCTTCTCGTAGAGCGCGCCGCGTTGTTTGGCCCTTTCCTCGGCGTTGTAGGGGACCAGCTTGTCGACGCGGGCGAGGACTTCCTCGGTCCAGGCGAATCCCGTCATCTTGCGGCCGGCGATGAGGTAGGAGTTGTCGGAGAGCCGGGTGTTGAGCAGGCCGCAGTAGCCGTGGCAGACCGAGGAGACGATGCCGCCGTGCTCGTAGATCTCGCGGGTGATGTGCTGCAGGCCCTCGCTGTCGGGGAAGTCGTACATCACGGCGTGACCGCCGGTGAAGTAGATCGCGTCGTACTCGGCCGGGTCGATCTGGTCCGGACTCGCCGTGTTCTCGAGCAGCGCCATCTTGCCGGGGTCGGCGCGCCAGGTCTTGGCCGTCTTGTCGTAGTTCGGGAACTTCAGCGCACGGGGCTCGAGAGGCACGGCGCCGCCGGCCGGGCTGACGAGCGTCTGCTCGTAGCCGTGCTCCTCGAAGACGTGCCAGGCGTGCGTGAGCTCGGAGAGCCACAGGCCAGTTGTGTGGGACGGGTCGTCGTAGTGGCCGACGTTGGTGACGACGTCGAGGACGCGCTTGGTCATGGCTGATCTTCCTTCATGGGGGCCGGTCCAGCGAGGTGACGGGCCGTCGTAGCCGGCGCCAGTGGTCGCTCAGCGGACGCCCAGGGCACGCAGCGTCCTGAACCCCCGGGTCAGGATCCGCGCCCACTGCTCGTGATCGATCCCGCGGGGCGGGGAGAAGCCCTGGAGACGCTGGTGGGCGACGGTCTGGGCCTCGGTGTACTTGAGTAGCCCCTCGGCGCCGTGACGGCGGCCGATTCCGGAGTCGCCCATGCCGCCCATGGGGGCGTCAATGCTGCCCCAGGCGGCGGCGAACGCCTCGTTGACGTTGACGGTGCCGGCGTGCAGTCGCCGCGCGACCCTGCGGGCCCGGGCGCCGTTGCGGCCCCAGACGCTCGCGTTGAGGCCGTACGGCGTCGCGTTGGCCATAGCCACCGCCTCGTCGACCGACCGGTAGCGGTAGATCGACACCACGGGACCGAAGGTCTCGTGGTCGAACAGCCTCATCTGCGGGGTCACATCGGTCAGAATCGTCGGCTCGTAGAACAGCGGCCCGAGGTCGGGCCGGGCGTTGCCTCCGGCCAGCACGTTCGCGCCTTTCGACACCGCGTCGTCGACGTGCAAGGTGACGGTGTCGAGCTGTGAGGGGGTGGTGAGCGAGCCCATGTCCACCGAGAAGTCGTAGGCCGCGCCCAGTCGCAGGGCCCGGGTACGTTTGACGAACGCGGTGACGAACGCGTCGTGGATCTCGTCGGCGACGTAGAGCCGCTCGATGGACACGCACAGCTGGCCGGCCGAGGGGAAGCAGGCGACGACCGCGCCGGCGGCGGCCTTGTCGATGTCGGCGTCGGCGAGGACGACCATGGCGTTCTTGCCGCCGAGCTCCAGGGACGCGCCGATCAGGCGCTCACCCGCGCCGCGCGCGATCTGGCGTCCGCTGGCGGTGGAGCCGGTGAACATCATGTAGTCCCCGCCGGCCATGAGCGCGTCTCCGATGGAGCTGCCGCGGCCGACCGCCATCTGCCAGACGTCGGTCGGCAGTCCGGCCTCGCGCATGAGGGCCAGGGCCCACAGCGCGGTCAGGGCGGTCTGGGTGTCAGGTTTCTGCACGACGGCGTTGCCGGCCATCAGGGCCGGGATGGCGTCGCCGGCGGCCATGCTGAGCGGGTAGTTCCAGGGCGAGATGACGGTGACGACGCCCTTGGGGTGGCGCAGCTCGGTGGTGTGAGTCAGCACCGGGATCGCGCCCCTGCGGCGCTTCGGTGAGAGCAGCCCTCGTGCGCTGCGCGCGTAGTAGCGGGCGGTGATCGCGATGTCGCTCACCTCGAGGAACGCGTCCCGGCGGGTCTTGCCGCTCTCGGCCTGCATCAGGTCGAGGGCCTCCTCCTGCCGCTGGAGGACGAGGTCGTGGAAGCGCAGCATGATGCGCTTGCGCTCGGCCACCGGGGTGGCCGCCCAGCAGGCCTGGGCCGCGCGCGCCCGGGCGAAGGCGTCCTCGACGTCCTCGGGGGTGGAGACCGGCAGGTCCGCGAGCGGTGTACCGGCGTACGGGGAGGTCGTGGTGACCCGCTGGGCCCGGGCACCGGCGGCCACCAGGGTGGCCAGGCGGGCGAGCCGGGCCGGTGTCAGGGATGCCGGGAGGGCGGCCTCGGGGTGGTTGGTCTGCGTGGTGGTCATCGCGGTCTCAGCTCCGGTCCTGGATGGAGGTGGGCACGGGCATGTGCAGCGCCAGCTGGCCCTCGGTGGTGACGTCGAGCTGGATCGTCCGGATCGGCTTCAGCGAGCGCAGGTCGTCGCTCACCCGGCCCTCGCCGAGCCGCAGGTCCAGGCCGCGGGGGAACCGCGT
This sequence comes from Streptomyces sp. NPDC059906, assembly GCF_042730645.1. Lineage (NCBI taxonomy): Bacteria > Bacillati > Actinomycetota > Actinomycetes > Kitasatosporales > Streptomycetaceae > Streptomyces > Streptomyces sp. NPDC059906. Next base: position 29,059 of record NZ_JBHWKU010000003.1, on the reverse strand, counting down.
GGTTCCCGAGGAGAGCACGTTGATCTGGCTGGTCGTGGAGTGCCAGGCACCGTCGATCGTGGTGTAGGAGGTCAGAGTCGAGACGTGCTCGCCGGTGGGCCGGGCGGTCTGCTTCGGGGTGGGCGCCGACAGGGCGAGGTCGAGGCCGCCCCGGTCGTTGGCGAGCCTGGCGGAGGTGCGCTTGGCGTCGATGTCGACGTCGAGCCCGGTGACCCACTTGGGGAACCCGTAGCCGTCGTGGCCGCGCACCTGCGCGATCTCGGTGTTGACCGGGAGCGAGAGGACGTAGGAGTGCAGCCAGTCGTTCTTGAGCCCGGTGACCAGGTCGAGCAGGCCCAGCCCGCCGTGCCGCGCCGGCTTCACCGCGACGCCGACCGCGGCCTCGGTGTAGAAGTCGATGTCGCACACGTCGTACCGGAAGGCCATCATGGAGACGATCCCGAGTCCCGGGGCGATCTCGAGCGGGTCCAGCTCCCGCGGCAGGCGGGCCCGGATCGCCTTGGCCGGCGCGAGCATCGTGAGCCGGGCCGTGGAGATGCGGTAGTAGAAGTTCGGCGTCAGTGTCGGCCCGATGCGGGAGTCCACGCGGCTCTTGGGCATCCGGCGGAAGAAGTCGACGCTGCTGACCCGCGGGTCCCGCGCGACCTCGTCGAGGTCGGTGTCCATGCGGAACCGGTCGTAGAGGCCGCCTTCAGGGACGGTGACGAGACGCCCTCCGAGATCGACCTCTACGTTCCGGTCGGTCAGTTTGCCGGTTGATGACATGGGCTCTCTCCTCCAATGTGAGCGCTGCTAACACGGAGGATGGCACGCGATGTGAGCATCGTCAACAATGGATGCCGCAGGGTCTGCGGGAGGCGGGTTCGTGCGTCAGGCGCCGACCGAGGTGATGGCGAGGAAGGCGCTGCGCACCCGGTCGGCGACTTCCTGTTCCGACGTGGCCTGCAGCTTGCCGTCGAGGTGCAGGCAGGCCAGCCCGTGGGCGAGTCCCCAGCCGGCCGACGCCAGAGCCGAGGCGTCGGTGTCGGGGAAGACGCGGTCGAGTGCGTCGGCCAGCAGTACGTGCAGGGCGTCGGCGGCCTTGACCCGCTCGTCGTCGGCGTCGTCGCACGGCTTGCCGAACATCACGCCGAACAGGGCGGGCCGCCGCAGTGCGAAGGCGACGTAGGTGACGGCGAACTCGGCCAGGTCCGAGGGGGATGCGGGCAGGCCGCGCTCGCCGCTCAGGTCGGTCAGCAGGGCGCGGAAGCCCTCGGCGGCCAGTGCGGACTCCAGGGCGTCGCGGTCTTTGAAGTGGCGGTACGGCGCGGTCGGCGACACGCCGGCCTGGCGCGCGACGGCCCGCAGCGAGAAGGGTTCGCCGTTCTCCAGCATCTCCATCGCGGTCGACAGCAGGGCCGCCCGCAGGTCGCCGTGATGGTAGCCGCTTTTCTCCGATGTTGACATTGCTTACTTCATCCTCCTATGCTTTGTTAGCACCGTAAACATATCGTACGTCCGAAGGAACCGGCGTTCGGCGGCCCCGGGGCGCGCACCCCGCTGCGGGAAATGGGCCCGCATGGCGCTCACACCGGCCCTCGTCATCAGCCTGGGCAACCACGCGCTGTCGCCGGCACCCGCACCATCCATCGCAAGGAGACCAGACTCATGCAGACCGTTCTCGGCGCCGGCGGACCGATCGCCGACGAGCTCGTGCACGAGCTCCACCGCAGCCACACCAAGGACGTCCGCCTCGTCAGCCGCAAGCCGTCGAGGGTGAACGACACCGACGAGCTCGTCGCCGCGGACCTCACGGACGCCGACGCCACCAGCCGCGCCGTCGCGGGCAGCGACATCGCCTACCTCACCGTCGGCCTACCCCTGGACTCGGAGCTGTGGGAGCGCCAGTTCCCCGTCATGATGCGCAACGTCATCGACGCCTGCGCCGAACACGGCACGAAGCTCGTCTTCTTCGACAACACCTACATGTATCCCGGAACGCCGGCGCCCCAGACCGAGTCGACGGCATTCGCACCGGGCGGACGCAAGGGACGAGTCCGCGGACAGATCGCCACCATGCTGCTGGAGGCCATGCGAGCCGGCCGGGTCGAGGCCCTGATCGGCCGGGCGCCCGAGTTCTACGGTCCGGGCCGGACGACGAGCTACACGAACTCGCTGGTGTTCGACCGGATCAAGGCGGGCAAGCGGCCGTTCGTCCCGGTCGACGCCCGCGCCAAGCGTTCGCTGATCTGGACCCCCGACGCGAGCCGCGCTCTCGCCCTGCTCGGCAACACTCCGGACGCCTACGGCCAGACGTGGCACCTGCCCGTCGACCCGGACCGCAAGTCCTACGCCCAGCTCATCGAGATCGCCGGCGAGGTCACCGGCCGCAAGATCGGCTACACGGTGCTGCCGATGCTCGCCTTCCGTCTCGGGCGCCGCTTCGTCAAGCCGCTCGACGAAATGTACGAGCTGATCGACCGATACCGCGACGACAACATCTTCGACAGCTCGAAATTCGCCGCCCGCTTTCCCGAATTCCACGTCACGAGCTATCGGGAGGGCGTGGAGCGGATCCTCGTCGGCTGACCCACCGACAGCACCTCCGCCGGTCGGCTGACTCGTGCCGCGATGCCGAACCGGCGCCGGTACTCCGACGGGGTGACGCCCGTGGCGCGCTGGAAGAGTCGGCGGAAGTTCGACACGTCAAGGTAGCCGGCGCTGCGGGAGATCTCGGCGACCGGCTCATTGGTCAGCTCCAGCAACTCGCGTGCCTTCGCGATGCGCGCCGCCCGGGTGTATTCCGTCGCAGTCAGGCCCGTGGCCTCCTTGAACCGGCGCTGGAGGGCGCGCGGTGCATGGCGGCGGTCTGCGCGAGGTGCTCAATGGAGTGGGGCTCGTGGAGGCGGGCATGCAGCTGGGCCTGCACCTCGCGGACGTCGCTGTCGCCGTGCTGGAGCCGGGGCGTGAACTCCTGGTAGAGGGACTGCCGTCGGCGCGGCGGGTCGGCGAGGACGAAGCGTGCCGTGTGCAGCATGACGCTGGGACCGAGCATCCGGTCGACGAGGGTGAGGCCCAGGTCGACCCACGCCAGGATGCCCGCGACCGTCATGATGTCGACGTCGTCGATCACCATGCGTGAGGCGTCCACCCGGACCTTCGGGTATCGGCGCGCCAGCTCCTCGCGCACAGAGTGGTGCCCTGGGACCGGAGTCCGACGAGCCAGTCGGTGAGCTCGCCGACCGACGTCATCAGCTCGGGCACGACGAGGTTCGGCGGGATGATGACGTGGCTGAGCCGATGCGCGAGCTCGGGATGGGTGTCCGAGGTGCAGACCATGACCGGCCCGTCGTCGGCGGCCGGGCGCACCACCGGTCCACGTGACACGAGAGGACTATGTCGCCGCGTCCCGTCTCAAGTTCGGCGCGATGGCGGACGAGTTCCTCCGGCTCTACCCGGCACACACGGACGAAGAGGCGGCGCACGCCCATTGCGCCGCGGTGCGCGACAACGCCAGGATCTCCACCTGGCTGTGGGCGAAGGACTGGGCCCCGCACGCGAAGCGGCCCGTGTACGCGTACTTCTGGACGTACGCCTGCCCGACGGCGGGACAGGGCGCCCGCCGCGCCTCGCACGGCTCCGAGATTGACTTCGTGCTCGGCAATCTCCACCCCGACCGCGCCGAGTGGACCGACGAGGACCGCGTCATCGCCGAGACGATGAGCGGCTACTGGGCCAACTACGTGATCACCGGCGACCCCAACGGACCAGGACTGCCGCACTGGCCCGCGTGGACACCGGACACCCCGGCGGTCATGGAGGTCGGTGCGGGCTTCGGACCGATCCCCCTGGCTGACCCGCCTCGGTTCGACTTCTGGAAGCGCCATTTCCGTACCCAGCATGCTTGGTGACAGGAGACCGTTCATGACACACGACCACCCCACCGCCCGCCCGGCCCGCAATGGCCTCCGGCCCCGGCCCGGAGGGAGCCGACGGCTTCTTGCCGCGGCTTCGGCCGCCGTGATCGTGCCGGCGCTGCTCACCGCCTGCGGCAGCGGCTCCGCCACCACGACCACCTCGGACGGGCTCACCCAGATTACCGTGGGTGGCGGAGGCAGCATCTTCGACACGCCGCTGCACGTCGCCGACGCCCAGGGCTTCTTCAAGAAGCAGGGCCTGAAGACTCCAAAAGACTTCCGCAGATCGCCGTCTCCGCCGACGGCCTGGGCAACCCGCTCGGCCTCGTCGTGAGCAAGGACTTCGCCAAGGACCACGGCCTGACCGCGAAGACTCCCGCCGCACAGGTGGCGAAGGCACTGTCGGGCTCCACCGGCGGCGCCAGCTCGGCCAACACCAGGGCCGAGGCCGGCATCTTTCTGAAGAAGTACGGCGTCGACCCCGACAAGAAGGTCGAGTGGGTCTCGCTGCCGAGCCCGGCCGCCGACAAGGCCGCCATCAACAGCGGCCAGATCGACTGGTTCCTCACCTCCGAACCGATCCCGCTGCAGATCCAGGACGCCGGTGACGGCATCCTGGTCGCCGACCCGGTCAAGGTCCCCCAGTGGGCCGCCGAGCAGGCCGGCTACGGGCAGCTGGTGGTGACGCAGAAGAGCTACGCCGCCGAACACCCCGACATCGTGAGGAAGTTCGTCAAGGCGGTTCAGCAGGCGACTGCGTACATGAGCACCCACCTGAAGGACAGCAACGACGAGACGGTGCTGCAGGCGGCCCAGAAGGCGCTGGAAGGTGTGCCGGACAACGTGGTGGAGGACAGCCTCGAGCAGGTCGAATGGCCCGCGAACGGCTCGATGGACGCCGCGGGCTGGAAGAAGACCACGGCCTTCCTCGACAGCCTGGGAACGCTCCCCGAGGGCGCGAAGGTCACCACCGGCAACTGGACCAACAAGTACCTGCCGTAAGGCGGCCGGCGCGCCGCGCCCGGCCAACCGGAAGGAGCAGACGATGGCGACTGCCACCAGCAGTGCGAAAGACAAGACCGAGGTCAGGAAAGCGCCCCCCACAGGAGACGTCAGGAGCAGTGCTTGGCGGAAGACCGCCCTGGTCGTGGTGCTGCGTATCGCGGTCATCGCCCTGTGCCTGATCCTCTGGCAGGTGATGAGCGGTCCCGTGCTGCCGGAGTACGCCGTCAGCAAGCCCACCGACGTGTCGCACGCCCTGTGGGATCTGCTCGGCTCGTCGACCGGATGGATCGACATCAGGGCGACGGCGATCGAGATCCTGGCGGGCTTCGGGATCGGTGTGGCCGTCGGCACCGTGATGGGCCTGGTGCTGGGCTCGGTCCCGCTCGCGGGCCGGTGCTGGAGCCGCTCATCGCGGCCGTCAACGGCATCCCCAAGATCGCGCTCGCGCCGCTGTTCCTGCTCTTCTTCGGCATCGGTCCCATGTCGAAGATCACGATCGCGGCGGCGGGGGTGTCCTTCGTGGTCTTCTACAACGTCTACCTGGGCCTGCGGCTGAGGGAACGCGAACTCGTGGAGATCGTCCAGGTCATGGGCGGGCGCCGGCATCACGTCCTGAGCTACGTCACGCTCCCCACCTTGGCCGCGCCGTTCTTCGCGGCGCTCAAGACGGGTGGACCACTGGCCATCCTCGGCGTCATCGGCGGTGAGTTCATCGCCTCCACCGAGGGAGTCGGCCACGAGCTGTTCACCGCGGCCACGAACCTCGACGCCCCGACCGAGTTCGCCGGCCTGATCGTCCTGGTGGCGATGACGCTGATCCTCAACGGAGTACTCAGCGCGCTGGACACGCTGGCGCTCAAGCGCCTCGGCCTGGGGGACCGGCGGTCGCGTGGCAAGACCGTGTGAGCCGGGGCCCGCATCGCCCGCGCGGCTGTGGTGGAGCCGGGAGTTCAGCGGGTTCCCGGCCCTGTCGGCCACCGGGTGTTCCCGGGGTGGGGGGTGGCTCCTTCCGGTCCACGAGCATCGCGACCAACTGCTCGTCACCCGCCGCCACGGCGGCCTCAGCCGCCGACCCGCTGCCGCCGGCACCGCACCACGAGCCCGACCGAGCAGCGACGACGCGAGGACCGGGGCGGTGGCCGGGTGACCGGGCGGCGGGTCTCACCGCGGACCGCTCACCGGCCTCACGAGCGTGCTGCGGACACCGAGAAGCGCTTCCGGGTGGATCAGGAGCGGCACAGCTCGTCGCGGACGGCGCGGGCGGCGGCCACCAGGTGTTCGAGCGAGGCCCGGGTCTCGGGCCAGGCGCGGGTCTTCAGGCCGCAGTCGGGGTTGACCCAGAGCCGTTCGGCGGGGATGGCCTTCAGGCCGTCACACAGGAGGTCGGCCATCTCCTCGGCACCGGGCACGCGGGGGGAGTGGATGTCCCACACGCCGGGTCCCGCCTCGCGCGGGTAGCCGTGGACGGCGAGTTCGCGGGCGACCTGCATCTGGGAGCGGGCCGCCTCCAGGCTGATGACGTCGGCGTCGAGGTCGTCGATGGCCCGTACGATGTCGCCGAACTCGGCATAGCACATGTGGGTGTGGATCTGGGTCTGCGGACGGACGCCGGAGGTGGTGAGCCGGAAGGCTTCGGTGGCCCAGGCCAGGTATCCGGCCCGGTCGGCGGTGCGCAGGGGCAGCGTCTCACGCAGGGCGGGTTCGTCCACCTGGATGACGGACGTGCCCGCGGCCTCCAGGTCGTTCACCTCCTCGCGCAGGGCGAGCGCGACCTGGCGGGCGGTGTCGCCGAGGGGCTGGTCGTCACGGACGAAGGACCAGGCGAGCATGGTGACGGGGCCGGTGAGCATGCCCTTGACCGGGCGGCCGGTGAGGGACTGGGCGTACGTGGTCCAGCGCACGGTCATCGGGTCCGGACGGGAGATGTCGCCGGCCAGGATCGGCGGGCGGACGTAGCGGGTGCCGTAGGACTGGACCCAGCCGTGCCGGGTGGCGAGGTAGCCGGTGAGCTGTTCGGCGAAGTACTGGACCATGTCGTTGCGTTCGGGTTCGCCGTGCACCAGGACGTCGAGGCCGGTCTGCTCCTGGAAGGAGATCACCTCCTGGATCTCCGCCCTGATCCGCTCCTCGTAGCCGGCCGTGTCGATCCGCCCGGCGCGCAGATCGGCGCGCGCGGTGCGCAGTTCGCCGGTCTGCGGGAAGGAACCGATCGTGGTCGTCGGCAGCAACGGCAGGCGGAGGTGCGAGCGCTGCGCCGCGGCGCGCTCCGCGTAGGGCTGGGAACGTCGCGCGTCGGCCCCGGAGACCGCGGCGGCACGGGCGCGGACGGCGGGATCGCGCGTGATGGGGGAGTTGGCGCGGGAGGCGAGGTCGGCACGGTTGGCCGCCAGGTCGGCGGCGATGGCGTCGGTGCCCTGGGCGAGGCCCCTGGCGAGGGTGACGACCTCGGCGGTCTTCTGCCTGGCGAAGGCGAGCCAGCGCAGGATCTGCGGTTCGATGTCCCGTTCGGCGGCGGTGTCCAGGGGGACGTGCAGCAGGGAGCAGGAGGCGGACACGTCGACGCGGTCGGCCAGGCCCAGCAGGGTGCCGAGGGTGGACAGGGAACGGACGAGATCGTTGACCCAGATGTTGCGGCCGTTCACGACACCGGCGACCAGCCGTTTTCCTGGCAGCCCGCCGACGGCGGCCAGCGCGTCGAGGTTGGCGGCGCTCCCGGTGAAGTCCAGGGCGAGCCCTTCGACCGGGGCCTTGGCCAGCATCGGCAGCGCATCGCCGAGCCGGTCGAAGTACGAGGCGACCAGGAGCTTCGGACGGTCGGCGAGAGTGCCGAGGTCACGGTAGGCGCGCTCGGCGGCGTTCAGCTCGGCCGCGGTGCGGTCCTGGACGAGGGCGGGCTCGTCCAGCTGGACCCACTCCGCGCCCGCCGCCCGCAGGTCGGCCAGCACCTCGGCGTACACGGGCAGCAACCGGTCCAGCAGGGTGAGCGGGTCGAAGTCCGCCGGCCCGCCCGGGGCGGGCTTGGCCAGCAGAAGGTAGGTGACGGGGCCGACGAGAACGGGCCGGGCGGTGAGGCCGAGGGCGAGGGCCTCCCTCAGTTCGTCGACCTGCTTGGCGGAGTCGGCGGTGAACGCGGTGTCCGGGCTCAGTTCCGGGACGAGGTAGTGGTAGTTGGTGTCGAACCACTTGGTCATCTCCAGCGGTGCCACCTCCTGGGTGCCGCGTGCCATGGCGAAGTAGCCGCCGAGCGCGTCGTCCGCCACGGCGGAGCGGTGACGCTCGGGAATCGCGCCGACCATCACGGTGGTGTCGAGCACATGGTCGTAGTACGAGAAGTCACCGGTCGGCACCTCGTCGATGCCCGCGTCGGCCAACTGCCGCCAGTTCGTCCGGCGCAGTTCGGCGGCCGTGGCGCGCAGGGCGTCGGCGGTGACGCGGCCCTTCCAGTAGCCCTCGACGGCCTGCTTCAGTTCCCGGTTTTGCCCCTGGCGGGGGTAGCCGTACACGGTGGCCCGTGCTGCCGCGGCTGCGGACTTCGTGGTCACGGAGATCTCCTTCACGAGATGAATCCCTGAGATCCCGGCGACGGGACGAGAACGCGAAGGAGTGACACACCGGGCGGGACCGACGCTGCGCAGTAGGGCAGACACATCCGCCTGGTATGTACGCCGACCCGCCCTCGAGGTCACCGGGATGTCCGCGCACGAACGGTTCGCGCGCGGGCAGTTGGCAGGTCTTCGGACTCGCGGGCACGTCCTCACCGTTCGAGGACACCTACTGGCCGTCGCTTCCCGGGCCCGGTACCTCGGACCCAGTGCGTATGACGGCGGTCGTTCCCGCTCACCGCTGCGGGGCAGTCCCGGATTCCCACCGGGTTCCCTCTTGCGACGCCCCGTCCGGCTGACGGGGCGAACCAGCTGCTGTGGGCAGCCTACGGGCAGTTCGCGCGTCAGGAACGCGGACGTCCGCAATGCGGGCGTGACCCGTGTCACGCGCCCGGCCGCGGCGGGCCGAACGCGCGGCGACGCCGGTTCAGTCCGCCACGATCGCCTGGAGGGCGCGGCCGTAGTGGCGGGCCACTGTGTCGGTGTCGGCCGAGGCGAGGGGTTCGAGATGCGCCACGTAGCGCATCATGGCGAGCCCGATGAGCTGCGTGGCGACCATGCTCGTCCGGAGCGTCGCGTCCTCGCCCGTGATCACCCCGCCGAGTGCGCGCGCCAGGATGCCGGTCGCGGTCTCACGGAGCTGGGCGGCCGCGGCACGGTGGATGGCGGCCGAGCGCACCATGGTCATGAGTGCCGGGCGTGACGACACGTCGTCCCACACCGACAGGTGGGCGCGCACCATGCGTTCCCCGATCCCGTCCAGTCCGCCCCGCGCCGCGGCGGTGATGGCCTCCTCGATCTTCCCCGGCAGTTCCAGCGCCTGGAGGAACAGGTTCTCCTTCGTGCCGTAGAAGTGGTGCACCAGCGACTGGTCCACCTCCGCCGTCTCCGCGATGCGGCGCAGGCTGGTCGCGTCGAAACCGCGCTCGGCGAAGCAGACCCGTGCCGCGCCGAGGATCGCCTCCCGCGTACGGGTCTCCCCGGGACGCCTGCCCCCGGCGTGCTTGGTCGCCCGACCGGCACCAGTCACCTCACGCGTATCGCTGACGCTCTCCATGGCCCCATCATGCCCGCTCCGAACGCCGCGTCCGAAAACTCATCACATGATGAACTCATTGTCTGATGAGTTATATAGTGACGTCGTCGGTGTCACCGAGCCTTCGTACTTCGTCCGCTGTTTCGCCCCGTCTGCCAGGGCGGGGCGGAGCACCTCTACGGAACGGTTGCCATGTCTGCCAATCTCGACGCCTCCACCACCTCACAGCCGAGTGGCGACACCCCGGAAGCCGGACCGCCCGGTGGCCGGGGGCTCGTGGCGAAACTCGCCGCCATCGTCGTCGGCCTGACCGCCGCGATCACCCTCATGCTGTGCGCCTTCGGTCTGCCGTCCGCCAACGGCGGCCCCCACCACGCCCCGCTCGGTGTCACGGGCCCGGAGTCCGCGGTGGCCGCCGTGCAGCAGCAGCTCCCCGGCGACGACTGGGAGGTCACGGCGTACGACGACGCCCGTGCCCTGGTCCGTGCCGTCGAGGAGCGCGACGCCGTGGGCGGCCTCGCCTTCGGCGACGACGGCCTGACCGTCTACACGGCGACGGCGGGCGGCCAGATGATCAGCAACGCGATCAGCGGGCTCGGTACCGCGCTTGCCGGTCAGCAGCACGTCTCCGCGACCGTCCACGACGTGGTGCCCTTCCCGAAGGACGACCCGCGGGGCGCCGGTCTCGCCTCCGCCGCGCTGCCGATGATCTTCGGTGGCATGCTGCCCGCCATCGCCCTGCTCCAGTTCTTCCCCGGCCACGCCAATCTGCGGATCCGTCTCGCCGGGGTCGTCGCCTTCGCCCTGGCCGGTGGAGCCGCCGTGACCGCCGTCCTCCAGTTCGGTATCGGCACCCTCGACGGCGACTACTGGGTCACATCCCTCGGTCTCGGGCTGGGCATGGCCGCGCTCGCCGTCCCGTTCCTCGGGCTGGAGTCGCTGCTCGGATACGCCGGGTTCGGTGCGGGCTCCGTCGTGATGATGTTCCTCGGCAACCCGCTCTCCGGCCTCACCACCGGCCCGTACTGGTTGCCCGACGGCTGGTCCACGCTCGGTCAGCTCCTGCCGCCCGGCGCCTCCGGCAGCCTGCTGCGCGCCAACGCCTTCTACGACGGGACCGGCGCGGGCGGCCCGGCGCTCGTCCTGGGCCTGTGGACCCTCGCCGGTGTCGCCCTCATGCTCGCCGCGGACCGTCGTCGCAACGCGAGGACCGGCAGGGAGGCCGGCGACACCCCGGCGGTGTGAGGGGGGCACGCTCCTGAGTGACCTGAGCGGTGCCTGCCTACTCAGGTGCCGGTGACGGCGTCCACCCGGGAGCGGTGGGCGCGGATCTCCGTGTGGTGGTCCGCGGCCCAGGCGATCAGCCGCATGGCGATCTCGTGCAGGCCGCGGCCCAGCGGGGCGAGGGCGTACTCCACACGCGGCGGAACCTCGGCGTAGGCGGTGCGCGTGATCAGACCGTCCTCGACGAGCTGGCGCAGCGTGTGGGTGAGCATGCGCTGGGAGATGCCGGGGATCCGGCGCTGCAGGTCGGTGTAGCGCAGCGGGCCGTCGTCCAGGACGACGACGATCAGCATGCTCCACTTGTCGCCGACCCGGTCCAGCACCTGCCGGATGAAGGGCATGTGCTCGGCGGGGATGCTCGCACACGGCCCGGTCGCGGCCGCCATCTCCGTATCGGCGCTGTCCGGCATGGCACCCATTCCTCTCCGTCGCGCACACCCGTGTGCCTTTTGTAACGACCTCCATACTGGCGCATCATGGCGCTACGAACAAAACGTAGGAATTGGAGGTCAGGCCGTGAAGGCAGAAATCTGGGCCGAGGTCACCTCCCCCTGCGGACGACCTGCTCGGGCTCTTTGAACCGCTGGGCCCGGACCGTGACCCGACGCGTCGGACACGCACCGAGCGCCGCTACCGGCGCCCAGAGCGGCGGCGCGCCGCTCGCCGTGCTCCGTACCGCCTGGGACGAAGCCCACCCCGTCACCCCACCCCGGTCTCCTCGAAAGGCGCAACCACCATGTCGTACCTGCTGCACATCGACTCCTCCTCGCTCGGCGAGGCCTCCGTCTCCCGCCGGGTCGCCCGGTCCTTCCGCGACCGGTGGCAGGGCCCGGTCGTCCACCGCGACCTCGCGGCCTCGCCGGTGCCGCACCTGACGGCGGCGGGCGTCACCGCCCGCGACACGGACCCGGCCCGGCACACCCCCGAGCAGGCCAAGGCCCAGGCACTGCAGGACGAGCTGATCGAGGAGTTCCTCGGCGCCGGCGCGTACCTGTTCACGGTGCCGTTGTACAACCTGTCCATGCCGTCGGCGTTCAAGGCGTGGCTGGACCAGATCCTCGTCACGGACCGTACCTTCACCCACACCGGCGCCTCCCCGGCCGCGGGCCGCCCCGCCCTGCTGATATCCGCCCGCGGCGGCAGCTATGCCCCGGGCGCTCCGCGGGAGGGCCTGGACTACCTGGTGCCCACGCTGGAAACCGTCCTGGGCCACGAGGACCTCCTCGGCCTGGACGTCGCCACCGTGACGCCCGAGCTGACCATGGCCGCCCACGTCCCGGCCCTCACCTCGCTCCTTCCCCTGCACGAGGCGTCCATGACGGCCGCCCACGACCAGGCCCGCACCCTCGCCACGACCTTCGCCGCACGGGCCGCCTGACCGCCACCCGAGCCCGTGCACGGCATACTCTGCGGATGAGCCCTCGCACTTCCCCGGTCAGCCCGCCGATCACGATACGGAGGGCCGTCGCGCGGGATGCCAAGCGGCTCACTCGGCTCGTGCGCGGCTCAGGTGCCTACGCGGGCCAGTACGCGGCCGCGGTCGCGGGCTACCGGGTCGGGCCCGTCTACATCGAGGCCCACCGCGTCTTCGCGGCCGTCGGCGCCGACGGCCAGGGAGGCCGGGTCCTCGGGTTCTACTCGCTTGTCCTCGCTCCACCGGAGCTCGACCTGCTGTTCGTCGCCGACGAGGCGCAGGGACGGGGTATCGGACGGCTGCTCGTCGCGCACATGCGGTCGCAGGCCCGAGCCGCCGGGCTCGACCGTGTCAGGGTCGTGTCGCACCTCCCCGCCGAGGGCTTCTACCACCGCGCCGGTGCGGTGCGGACCGGCACCGCGCTCGCGAATCCGCCCGCGGTGCCCTGGGACCGTCCCGAATTCGAGTTCCGCGTCGCTTCGGAATGACGCCCCGAGGAGCCGCCGCCCGGGTGCCGCCGTCTCCAGGGCACCGTACGGGCTCACGCCAGGTCGGCGACCAGGTCTGAGGCGGTCACGCGGGTCAGGGTCTGCGACGCATCGCCGGTGCCCGGGAAGAGCCGGTAGGCCGTGCCCGTCGCGTCCGGTGGCCGGACGTCCCCGTGGACCGTCGCGAGGAAGATCCGCCTGCCGGCGGCGAGAGAGGCCGCGGCCGCGTCGGGGTCGACGTGCTCGTGGTGCTCCTCGGCGTCCTTGAGCGACGACACTCTCACGGCGAACGCGGCCGCGGTCTCCCCGGGGCGCCGCCGGTAGTGGAGCAGGGCGGGCTCCGGTTCCCGGGACACCACCGCCACCTGCGAAGAGAGCGCGGCCGCCCGCCAGACCGAGAGGTCCCACAGGGTGACCCGGCCACCCGAGGTGAACTGCTGCCAGAGGTCCGCGGCCACCGTGGCCAGATCGTCGCCGCCGTGCGAACGGACGCTCTGGAAGCCGCCCGTGGCCGGCAGATGGGTGTCGGTCCACAGCGCCCGCCGCCGGCTCAGGTCGACGATCATCGGCAGGCACACCTTCGAGTCGCCCGCCAGGTCGAACCGCTGCCTGACCGTGCGCGGGTCGTAGGACGCGTCGCGCGGGCCGTGCGCGGGCAGGGCCATGAATCCCGCGAACGCGTCCGGCAGTTCCTCGAACGGGATGTTGTTGAAGCTGAAGACCAGCGGGACGGCGTAGACGTCCCCGCGCCGCGCGAGGCGCTCCAGGTCCAGGTCCACGTACTCGGTGGCACCGCGTGGTGCCGGGGCCGACGTGAGGTCGCCGGAGTGGACCGCCGCGTCCCGGCCGTGCACCAGGTTCGTGTAGTCGCACAGGCCGGTGAACTTCCACCCGGCGTCGAAGAACGCGACGGACAGGTCCAGGTCGGTGCGGTTGCCCTGCGGTTCCGTCCAGTGCAGGAAGAGCCGGAGTACGCCGCCCTCGGGGAGCGCCTGGGTGCTGCCGCGCCCCACGGTCACCAGGGCCTTCGCCGCGGTCCGCTCGGTGAACGGCAGGGTGAGGTCGGCCAGACCGGCGTCCAGCACCGACAGCTCGTACGGCTCCCCGGCGGCGAACCTGCGCAGCGGTTCCCCCTCCAACGACGTGACCACTTGCGACACCAGTGAGGTGGGCAGCGCGGGGCGCCGCTCGGGCACGGACAGGGCCCGGGTGACGTCCCCGCGCGGGAAGAACACCCGGCGGTCACCGGCGCGGTCCTCGGTGCGCACCCGCAGCGCCCCGAGCGCCGACAGCAGCGGACCCGGCCCCACCTTCGGCAGCCCGCGCCGAAGGGCCGTCGCCAGCTCGGGGACCAGCACGTCACCGGTGTGCAGGCGCAGCAACACGTCCAGGCGGCGCACCAGTTCACCGGGGCGTTCCCCGGCGAGGGCCGAGGCCCGTCCCGCGTCGCCCTCGGCCAGGGCCTGCTCCAGCCGTCCCGACCAGGTGGCCGGGCGGATCCGGGCGCCGGCCACGCGTACGGCGTCCGGGCACGCGGCGGCCGTGTCGAGCAGGGCGGCGCCGAACGCGGTGCCCGGATCCACCGGGGTGCCGCGCAGCACCGCGAAGGCGAGGGCGGCCCGGGGATGCCGGGTGTGCCGCTCGAAGGGGTGCAGGACCTCCGCGGCCCGCTTCCACGCCGTGGGGTGCCGCAGCACGTCCTCCACCAGGTACGGCGTCGGCAGGCCGTCGAGGACGGAGAGCAGAACGCGGCGCAGGGAGCGCGGGACGTTCGTGAAAGGCGACGGCGTCACCAGCCCGGCGTCACCGCCGGAGATCACGGCGAGCAGGCGCAGCACGTCGGTGGCGGTGGTGAGCCGCTCGGTCAGCAGGTCACGCGGGGGCGGTCCCGGTGGCGCCTCGCGCACCAGCGCGCCCAGTACCAGCGCCTTGGTCTCGCGCACCGGGATGTCCTCGGGCAGCAGGCCCCGCCCGGCCGGGGTGAGCGGCAGCAGGGTCACCAGGTCGTACCGGTCCTGCGGCGAGAGCGGAGTGCGGCGGGCCAGCAGGGCGTCCACCGCCGAGGTCGCGTCGGCGTCCAGGGCGGTGCCCAGGCGCAGCAGCCGCAAGGGTCCGGGTACGGCCGCCTTGGCGGCGCCGACGGCGCGGACCGGGCGCAGGAAGGGGTCGTCGGCGTCGATGCGGCGGTGGCACAGCGGGCAGCCCGCGTAGTCGGACCCGTCCCAGCACAGCCGGCACACCAGGTGCGCGCAGGGGGACACGGGCCGGACGGTGCGCGCCTCGCCGCACAGCACGCAGGGCTGTTCCGGCTGCTGCAGCAGGTAGGCGAAGACCCGGTCCACGTACAGCGCTTCGGTGTCGCGCGGCACGGTGCGGGGGAAGCGGCGGAAGAGCGGGGTGTGGGCACGGTCGGAACCGAGCAGGTCGTCGACCAGTCCGACCGTGCGCAGGTGCGCGGCCGCCAGCTCCTCGGAGTCCAACGAGGCCAGGACCTCGTGCAGTTGGGCGGAGACGGCGTGGCCGCGGCCGAGCAGTTCGGCCTCGAGCCGGCGCAGTGCCGGTCCCGTTCCGCCGCCCGGCGCGGACCCCCGGTCCACGTACACGGTCTGGTCACGGCGCAGCAGTACGGACTCGGCAGCGAGCAACAGGAAGCCCTCCACGACGGCTCGACACGCAAGAGGCGGAAGAACGGGGGCGGAGAGTGGGCGCGCCGGGTCTTTTCAGGAAGGTGAGAAGGATGCACGCCGGGGAGCCGCCCCCGTCGTCGCTCATCCCATCACGGGCTCGCGTCACCGCCAACGTATTTACCGGCCCGCCGGTGGAGCGCACATGGGAGGGGCCGGTCAGTGGTGGCCGTGCGGCCGCAGCCACTGCGGTCGGTGGGAGGCGGGGCGCCGATGTCCGGCGGGCTCGGCCGGGTCGTTCGTGCTGCCCCGACCTTCCAGCCGGCCGGCCATCGCGTCGCGCTCGGCGGCGGCCTGCTCGGCGGTCTCCCGGTCCCGGCGGCGCTTCTTGCCGCGGTGGCGTGCCAGGACGGTCCCGGCCAGGAGCATCCACATGCCCAGGCCGAAGATCAGGGTCAGGGCGATGCCGCCGAGAAACGCCCCGAGCGTACTGATCGTGAATGGCTCGCTCCCGAACAGGGTCACGGTGTAGTCCGGACCGCCGGACAGGTTGTACGCGATCAGCAGGCCTGCGAAGGCGGCGGCGCCCGCCATGAGCAGGAGACCCAGCACCAGCATGTTCCTCACCTCGTCGCACGTGGATGTCCTCCACCCGGGTCACCATGAGGAATGGCACAAAACGCACAACCTGGACATCGCCCCGGGTTGGTGCCGGATACACCCCGTACGTAACGGGATGTCACCCCGGCCTCCGGCCGGTTGCGGCGGCGTTCTACCCTGGCCGTCGAGTGCCGCTGCGTGCCGGCCGGCCCGTGCCCCCCGATGCCCCGGAGTAGGAGACCAGCCTGTGGATCTGCGAGCTGCCCTGGCCGCACACCGCCTCGTCGCCATCGTGCGCGGAGACGACGCCGACGCCGCGCTGCGCACCGTGCTGACGCTGGCGGAGGAGGGCGTGGAACTCATCGAGGTGTCGTTGACCGGCAAGGACGCCCTCCGGGTCATAGAACGCGCCAGAGCGGCCCACGGCCCCGGCCGGCCCCTGGGCGCCGGGACGATCCTCACCGCGGACGACGCGGTGGCCGCCCACCGGGCAGGCGCCGACTTCGCGGTCACGCCGGGTCTGGGGGAGGGGGTCACGGCGGCCCGCGAACGGGGCATGCCCGTCCTGGCCGGTGTCATGACGCCCACCGACGTCATCACCGCGCGCACCCTCGGCGCCACCGCGCTGAAGATCTTCCCGGCCGCCCAGGCGGGTGGACCCGCCTACGTGAAGGCGTTGCGCGGCCCCTTCCCGCACGAGACCCTCGTGCCCGTCGGCGGTGTCGACGAGGCGGCGGCCCGTGCCCATCTGGCGGCGGGTGCCACCGCGGTCGGGGTCGGCTCCCCGCTCATCGGCGACGCCGCGGACGGAGGCAGCCTCGACGGCCTGCGCACCCGGGCCCGCGCCTTCCGCGCCGCCGTACGGGAGACCCGGCCGTGACCGGCGCACGGCTCGCGTCCGAGGGGCGCGACGACACCCCCGTACGCAGGCCCGGCAATGACGCGGCCGGTCCGGCCACGGAGCCCTGGCGGCCGCCGCGAGGACCGGTGGTGTGCCTGGGGGAGACCATGGCGGCCATGGCCCCGGCCCCGCCGGACTCGCTGGACGACACCGAGTCCCTGCGCCTGTCGGTGGCGGGCGCCGAGTCGAACGTGGCCATGTACCTCGCGGACCTGGGCCTGCCCGTCTCCTGGCTCTCGGCGCTCGGCGACGACGCGCTCGGCCGGCGGGTGCGGGCGGCCGTCGCGCGGGCGGGCGTGGACGTCTCCGGTGTGCGTACCGACCCGGCACGGCCGACCGGCCTGCTCCTGAAGGAGCCGGGCGCCGCCGGGACCCGCGTGCACTACTACCGCCGGGGTTCGGCGGCTTCGGCGCTCGGCCCCGACGTCCTGGACGACGAACGGTTCGGCGGGGCCGCCCTCCTCCACCTGACCGGGGTGACCCCGGCGCTGTCCCCGTCCTGCCGGGACCTGGTGGAACGGGCGCTGAGCACTGCGCCGGCGCGGCGCACCCACGCCGTCAGCTTCGACGTCAACCACCGCCCCGCGCTGTGGCCGCCGGACACGGCCGCCGCGGTGCTCCGGGACCTGGCCGACCGGGCCGACATCGCCTTCGTCGGCCTGGACGAGGCCCAGGACCTGTGGGGCGCCGGCCTGACCGCGCCGGACGTCCGCCGGCTGCTGAGCGGCCCGCGCGTCCTCGTCGTCAAGGACGGCGGGCGCAGCGCCACCGCGTTCACCGGGCAGGGCGCGTGCACCGTGCCCGCGCTGACCACCGAGGTCGTGGAGCCGGTGGGCGCGGGCGACGCGTTCGCCGCCGGATTCCTCGCCGGACTGTGGCGCGGAACGGACCTCACCCGGGCCCTGCGCCTGGGCCACATCGCCGCGGCGTCCGCGCTGAAGGTCGTGGGGGACCACGGTCCCCTGCCCGACGAGGACACCGTCGGGGCCATGCTGTCCCGCACCGAGCAGGACTGGTGCCGGGCGCCGGTGCCGTAGGGCGTCAGCAGGCCCTGCCGGTGGCCCCGTCGACGACGAAGCCGATCCCGATGCCGAGCATCCAGGTGTCCTTCGCCAGCGCCGTCCCGTCCTGCGTCGGACGCAGGCTGCCCTCCTCGCGCATGCCCGGGGTGCGCAGGTACAGACCCACCAGCCCGGCCGAGAAGGCGGTCAGGCCGATGCCCGCGACGGCCGTCGGCACGACCGGCAGGAGCAGCGCCGCACCGAGCGTGATCTCACCGGCGGAAAGCAGGCGCAGGAAGGTCGCGGGCCGCAGTCTGCCGAGGAACGGATAGGTGTGTTTCGCCATTCCGTGCATCATGGCGGCGGTCTGCTCGTCGGCCCCCCGCTTGGCCAGGCCGGAATTGAGAATGAAGGCCCCGGTGGCGAGCCGTGGGGCGACGTGCCTGAGCTCGATGGGCAGGCGCATGGGAACTCCTAGCGGCGTTTCCTCGAAGACACGCCCAGGCTAGGACGCCCGGGTGCCCCGCGCAGTGCGGGCGTCCGGGGCCTGCGCCGATCGGGTCACGGCGCCGCGCCCCCGTCGCGTACGCCCGGGCCAGTACGGGCGGATACTCCCGCCGCGGGACGCCACGGCGGCCGCCGACCGGCAGCGTGGGTGACGTGAAACTCGGCCGCCCCGCACGCAGGGCCTCCCTGATCGTCCATGTCGTCGCCTCCGCCGCCTGGCTCGGGCTCACCCTCGGGCTGCTCGCGCTCGGCGTCACCGCGGCGACCGGCGCCTCCCCGGTGGCGGTGGGGGCCGCCGTCCGCTGCATGAAACTGTTCGCCGACCGGCTGCTGCTCCCCCTCGCCCTGCTCACCCTGGTGAGCGGACTGGTGCTGGCCCTGGGCACGCCGTGGGGTCTCGCCCGCCACCGGTGGGTGTACACCAAGTTCTGGCTGACCCTGGGCACGACCGTCGCCACGTTCTTCGCCCTGCGGCCCGGGGTGAACGCGGCGGTCGCCGCCGTGGCCGCCGGCCGGCCGCTGCCCGACGCGGGGGACGTGCTCTTCGGGCCGGTGGTCTCCCTGTCCGCCTACGTGTTCATGACGGTCCTCTCGCTCCTCAAGCCCTGGGGACTCACCCGCCGCGGTCGCCGGCTGCGCGAGCGGCCCTCGGCTGCGCCGCCACCGGGCCGTTCGTAGCATGAGGCCATGAACGGCACAGTCCCGGAGACCATGCGGGCGGCGTACATCGACGCCGTCGGACCGGCCGACGCCATCCGGTACGGAGAGCTCGCCGTACCGACGGTGGGCCCCACGGACGTGCTCGTGCGGGTGACGGCCGTCGCCGCCGACCCCGTGGACACCTTCGTACGGTCCGGTGCGTACGCCACACCGCTGCCGCTGCCCTTCGTCGTCGGCCGTGACCTGGTGGGCGAGGTCGCGGCGGCCGGGCCCGGCGCCGCGGGCCGCACCGTCGGGCAGCGGGTGTGGTGCAACAGCCTCGGGCACGCGGGCCGGCAGGGTTCCTTCGCCCAGTACGCGACGGTCGCCGCCGAACGCCTCTATCCCGCGCCGTCCGGCATCGACGCGGAGCACCTCGTGGCAGCCGCCCACCCGGCGGCCTCCGCCTGGCTCGCGCTGTTCCGGCACGGCCGGCTGCGGGCGGGGGAGACCGTGTACGTCGGGGGCGGCGCGGGGAACGTGGGCGGCGCCGCCGTCGCCCTGGCTTCCCGGGCCGGGGCCCGCGTGGTCGCCACGGCGCGGGCGGAGGACGCGGCGGCGGTCCGCGAGCTGGGCGCCGCCGAGGTCCTCGACCACCACGCGCCCGACCTCGGCGCCCGCGTGCGCGGGGCCGCCCCCGACGGCTACGACGTGCACCTGGACACGTCCGGGCACGGGGTGCTCGCCGACGCCGTGGACTCGCTGGCGCGGGGTGGGCGGCTGGTCGCGATGGTGGGACTGGGCACCGGGCCGGCCGCACTGTCCGTGGGCGGGCTCTACACGAAGGACGCGAGCATCGTCGGGTTCGCCATCAGCAACGCCACGACCGCCGACCTCGCCGAGGCGGCGCGGGGCGTCGTGGGCGTCCTCACGGACACCCCGTGGCGCCCGCGCATCGCCGGCCGGCTGCCGCTGTCGATGACGGCCGAGGCCCACCGCAGGCTGGAGGCAGGCGAGGTGCGGGGGCGTCTGGTCCTCAGGCCCTCTTGATCGTCTTTCCGGCCGGCCGGGTGCGGTCCATGATGGGCATGTCGAAGGAAACGCAGAACGCAGAACTCAGAACCCGAAGCCCGAAGCCGAAGCCCGTGACAAGAGCGTGGGGGTCCAGGAATGCGCCGTGAAGACCTGCCGGCACCGGAGTCGGGACTGCTGCTCACCCACTTCCTCACCGTGGCCGACGTGCCGCGCTCGCGTGCCTTCTACTCCGAGGTGCTCGGCGGCGAGGTCGTGCTCGCGGAGAACCCGTGCATCGTCAAGCTCGCGAACAGCTGGATCATCATGAACCCGGGCGGCGGACCGACGCCGGACAAACCCGACGTCACCCTGCGCCCGCCGGACGACCCCGGGACGGCCACGAGCTTCCTCAACATCCGGGTGGCCGACATCGAGCGCTGCCACCGTGAGTGGAGCGCGCTCGGCGCCGAGTTCCTCACCCCGCCGATCGACCGCAAGGCCGAGCTGCGGTGCTACCTGCGCGACCCCGACGGGTACCTGATCGAGGTCGGCCAGGCCACCGGGCTGCTGGAGGGCATCCTCGCCGATCCGCCCGCGGGCCGGGGCTGACCCCTCCAGCGGGTCCGGCGGGGCTGCTCAGGGCTGTGGGCGGACGGTCAGCAGCTGCTGGGCGTGACCCACGGGGCCGTCCAGGTCGTGCAGCACGGTGCTGGTGACGCCCTGACCGGTGGGCCCGAAGACGACGGTGGTGTCCAGGCCCGTCCAGCGCCCCCGCGGCGCGCGGTGCAGGTGCAGGGTCAGATCGACGTTCGGGAACATCCACTCCCGCGGCGACTGCCGTACCGCGATGCCGTTGGCCGTGTCGACCAGCGTGACGTAGGAGGCCAGCGGGCTCGCGCTCTCCCCGGCCACCAGGCCGAGGCCGGTGGAGACCCAGGCGGTGGTGCGACCCGGCCGGGGCGGGGCGAGCGGGCGTACGTCCAGGGAGGCGATGTATCCGCCGGGCCACTCGGTGTCCATCGGCCAGCGGGCCAGCGTGTCCGGCGACGCGAGCCGGTCGGCACCGCCACCGGCGACGGCGCTCGTGTCCCCGTCGGCCAGCAGCCACGCCCTGGCCCGTGCCACCGACCGGTCTGCTATCAGCACGGTCGCCTCGACCAGCTCGATGGTGCGTCCCGGCCGGACGGTCTCCACCCGTATCTCGCACTCGTCCAGCGCCGGGCGGCCCAGGATGTCGAAGCTGATCCGGCTCAGTGACATGCCCGCACCGGCACGACCCGCCAGATGGCGGTCCACGGCGTGGACGATCAGACCCCCGAGCGGACTGAAGTGCTGCTCGTCCGGACTCCACGCGCCGCCCGCGTGCGGGGTGGGCTTGTAGCGGTGCTCGTCGATCCGCTCGTAGTAGCTGTCAGGGGTGGGCGCTGTGCTGGTGTTCAACGGGCTGCTCCTGGAACGACGGCGGGGCCGCGACCAGGATAGTTCGGCGGTGAATCACCGCCCCGGCCGAGTGGGGCGCCCCCGGCTGGGAACCCAGGTGGCCTGAATGCCGAAGGCGGGGGCGCGCACGCGAAGGAGTACCACGATGGCGAAGAACCGCGACGACCGCGAGCGCCTGAAGAAGGGCGACCCGCAGTACCAGGTCCGCAGCGACAGGTCGGGCCGGTCGGCGGTGCACAAGCCGTCCGCGCTGAAGAAGAAGTGAGGCGCCATGGACGGCAACGAGCAGGACCGGACCCGGGACGACTTCCACGAACTGGTGAACATGACACCGGCCGGACTGGACCGGTGGCTCGACACCGACGAGTCGCGCGACGCCGGGCACCACCAGGACGGCGGCGAGTCCGTCGGACACGCGTCCGGACGCCGGATCGTGGAGATCCTGCACAAGAACAAGGGCGACCTCTCCGACGACGACTACGAGCACATGCGCAAGGTCGTCGGCTACGTCCGCCGTCACCTGGCCCAGCGCCCGTCGGGCGACGTCGAGGACACCCGGTGGCGGTACTCGCTCATGAACTGGGGCCACGACCCCCTGGCCCACGATGGATGACGACCCGCACCGGCGCCCCGCGGGCGTCAGCGACGAGACCGTCGAGGCCCTCGGGTCCCTGTCCAAGGCCCTGGAGACGACCGAGTGCGCCCGCGGCCACCTGTTCGCCTTCCACCAGCACACCGGCTCGGCGGACTTCGAACTCGACCGCGCCGTCGCGCTGCTCCGCGCCGCGGGGCACCCGGAGCTGGCGGAGCGGGTGCGCACCGAGATCCTGGGCCGCAACGTCATCCCCGGCCACTGGACGTTCCAGATCGTCGACGCCTACGACCGGACGTACTACCAGCCGTTCCGGGACCTGGAGCGGGATGCGGCGGCGCGTCTCGCCGGGGGCCGCCGCCACCTGTACGAGGCGGAGCTGAAGGAGGTCCGCCGGACCCGGAACCACCCCGACCACACGTCCCGCCCGTTCGGCCCCCGCGGCTGACGGTCTCCCGCCCCCGGCCCCGGGGCTCAGTCGCGTCCGCGGGCCCGCTTGAAGCGGTCCAGGCCCTCGGAGAGGCCGACGATCGGGTCGGGGTAGGCGTCGTACCGGGAACGCTCCGCCGCCGCCAGCCGCCAGGGCTCGTGCACGGAGCGGCCCGCGAGCCCGGCCAGCTCGGGCACCCAGCGCCGGACGTACGCCCCGTCGGGGTCGAACCGCCGTGCCTGCGTGGTCGGGTTGAGGACCCGGTGCGGCCGGGTGTCGGTGCCGGTGCCCGCGGCCCACTGCCAGTTCAGCTGGTTGTTGGCCACGTCGCCGTCCACGAGCAGTTCCAGGAAGTGCCGGGCGCCGACCCGCCAGTCCACGTACAGCGTCTTGGTGAGGAAACTGGCGACCAGCAGGCGGCCCCGGTTGTGCATCCACCCCTCGTGCCGCAGCTGGCGCATCGCGGCGTCCACGACGGGGTAGCCCGTGCGCCCGTCCCGCCACGCGGCGGCGTCCGCCTCGGCGGCCGCGCCGGTGCGCCAGCGGTCGTGCCGGGTGCGGTAGTCGGCGGCCGAGGTGTGCGGGCGGGCGGCCAGCACCTGGTGGTGGAAGTCCCGCCAGGCCAGCTGCCGTACGAACGCCTCGGCACCGGGGCCGCCCGCACGCCGGGCCCGGTGGACCAGCTCGACGGGGGAGAGGGCGCCGAGGTGCAGGTCGGGGGAGAGCCGGGAGGTGGCGTCGCCGGCCAGGTCGTCGTGGTGGTCCGCGTAGCCGGCGATGCCGCCGCGCAACCACGCCGTCAGGCGCTTCCTGGCGTCCCGTTCCCCACCGGTCCGCAGCCCCGGGGACAGCCCCGCCAGGTCCCCGCGGGCGGGCAGCGGCTCCGAGCCGACGCCGTCCGGGACCCGGACCTTGCGCGGGGCGGCCAGCGGCTCGCGGACGGCTCGCTCGCTCCAGCGCCGGAAGTACGGCGTGAAGACCGCGAAGTGGTCGGAGGAGGCCGGGGTGACCGCTCCCGGGGCCAGCACGGTGGTCACGGCGTCGTGCACGTGCAGCCGGCAGCCCCGGGCCGCGAGGGCCGACCGCAGGAGTTCCTCGCGCCGGTGCGCGTGCGCGCTGACGTCGGCCGCCAGGTGCACCTCGTCGGCCTCCGCCTCCCCGGCCACCGCGCACACCTCCTCGACCAGGTCGCCGGAGCGGACGACCAGCCGCCCGCCCCGGTCCCGCAGCCCCGAGTCCAGGTCCCGCAGGCAGTCGGCGAGGAGGGCGAGCCGGTTGGGCGCGGCGAATCCCGCGGCGTCGACGGCCCGGTCGCGGACGAACAGCGGCACCACGGCATCGGAGCGGTCCAGGGCCGCACGCAGCGGCGGATGGTCGTGCAACCGCAGATCGCGGGTGAACAGGACGACCGACGTGGCCATGGCGCTCCTCGCGGGGGGTGTCGGGCGGGCGACGGTACCGGACCGGCGGCCCCCCGGCGCGGGGACGCGCTGACCACCGCCGCGTCCGGTCGGGCTCAGGATCCGGTGACGTCGGCGACCGGGCCCGGCGGTCCGGCGGCGCGGGCGGCGGCGCGGGCGATGTTGCGGGCCATGCCGCCGAAGACCACGGCGTGGAAGGGCCACACGCTCCACCAGTAGGCCTGGCCCGCCAGCCCGCGCGGATGGAACAGCGCCCGCTGGCGGTACCGCGTCCGCCCGGCGTCGTCGGTCTCGGCGTACATCTCCAGCCAGGCGAGCCCCGGCAGCCGCATCTCGGCGCGCAGCCGCAGCAGCCGCCCGGGGACGATCTCCTCCACCCGCCAGAAGTCCAGCGAGTCGCCGACCCGCAGCCGCGCGGCGTCCCGGCGTCCCCGGCGCAGGCCCACCCCGCCCACCAGCCGGTCCAGCCAGCCCCGTACCGCCCAGGCCAGGGGGAAGGAGTACCAGCCGTTGTCGCCGCCGATGCCCTCGACGACCCGCCACAGCGCGTCCGGCGGCGCGTCGACGCCCAGCGCGCGGTCGTCGGTGTAGAGGCTGCCGCCGGCCCAGTCGGGGTCGGTGGGCAGCGGGTCGCTGGGCGCCCCCGGCACGGACGCGGACGACCAGCGGGTGGTGACCCGCGCCTCGCGCACCCGTTGCAGGGCCAGGCGCAGCGCGTCGTCGAAGCCGAGGGGGTAGCCCGGCGGCGGCGGCACGTACCGCACGATGTCGTTCTCGCCGCACACCACCTCGTGCCGCAGCGACTCGGTGAGCGGGCGCGCGATGGCCGCCGGGACCGGCGTGACCAGCCCGACCCAGTGGCTGGACAGCCCGGGGGACAGCATCGGCACCGGCAGGATCAGCCGTCTGGGCAGCTCGGCCACCCGGGCGTAGCGCTCCATCATCTGCCGGTAGGTCAGGATGTCCGGGCCGCCGACGTCGAAGGTCCGGGAGACCTCCCGAGGCATGGTCGCGCTGCCCACCAGGGCGCGCAGCACGTCCCGCACGGCGACCGGCTGGATGCGGGTGTGGACCCAGCTGGGCGTGACCATGACCGGCAGCCGTTCGGTGAGGTAGCGCAGCATCTCGAAGGACGCCGACCCGGAGCCGATGACGACCGCCGCGCGCAGCACCGTCGTGGGCACGCCGGAGGCCAGCAGGATGCGGCCGACCTCGGCCCGCGAGCGCAGGTGCGGCGACAGCTCGCCCTCCGGCACGCCGGACGGGGTCAGGCCGCCCAGGTAGACGATGCGCCGCACGCCCGCCGCCGCGGCGCGCTCGGCGAAGGTGCGCGCCGCCCGCCGGTCGGTCGCCTCGAAGTCGTCGCCGCTGCCCAGCGCGTGCACCAGGTAGTAGGCCACGTCGACGCCCTCCATCGCCCGCGCCACCGAGTCGGCGTCCGTCACGTCGCCCCGCACCACCTCGGCCTTCCCGGCCCACGGATGGTCGCGCAGCTTGTGCGGGGAGCGGGCCAGGCACCGCACCCGGTGTCCGGCGTCGAGCAGTTCGGGCACGAGACGCCCCCCGACGTATCCCGTCGCGCCGGTGACCAGGCAGCGCAGGCCCGCCCCGCCGCCCGCGCCACTCGTCCTGCCGGGTCCTTCGCCTGCCTGGCTCATGCGGCTCCGTCGTTCGCGGGACAGTCGTCACCGTGAGCCCTTCCCCCGAACGGGACGGGGTCGACGCGTCCGGGCCCAGGTCGACCCTTCTATACGCTGATCACGTGGCGACAGCGAAGCAGCGCGGACAGCACGCGCACGAGCGGGCGGCCGGTCCCGGTCCCGGACCCGGTCCCGGTCCCGGACCCGGTCCCGGTCCCGGTCCCGGACCCGGTCCCGGACCCGAGGCGAGCGACCTGCACGTCCTCGCCGTCCAGCTGCGGCGGATGAACGGCGAGATCAACCGCGTCGTGCACGGTTTCGCCGGTGCCCACACGCTGCACGCCACCGACATCCAGGCCCTCGCGGCGATCCTGGACGCGCCCGAACCCATGACGCCCGGACGGCTGCGCCGGCACCTGGGGCTGACGTCGGGTGCGGTGACGGCGTGCGTGGACCGGCTCGAGCGCGCCGGACACGTGCGCCGGGTCCGGGAGAGCGCCGACCGCCGGGTCGTCCACCTGCACTACGTGCCCGAGGCCCGGGAGGCGGCCCGCCGGTACTTCCGTCCGCTGGCCGACGCCGCCGTGGCCGCCCGCGCCCACTTCGACGACGGCGAACTGGCCGTCGTGGCCCGCTTCCTGGCGGCGTTGAACGAGGAGCTGGGCCACGTGGCGTCGGACGACCGCTGAGCCGGCCGCCGCCCCGCCGTCCGGCGGCGGGTCGCGACGCCCGGCGCGCCGGTACCACGCGAAAGTAACTCGATGATTGAGATTGTTTATGATCGAGCTGCATTTGGTGCCAGCGCCCCCCGAGATTTGGAGACTCGACACCGATGTCCACCCCCTCCCGACCGTCCCGAAGCCCCCGACGCGCCCGATGGCTCGTCCCGGTCCTGCTCCTCCTGGTCTGGCTCGTCGTCGGCGGAGCGCTCGGTCCCTACGCCGGCAAGCTCGGCGAGGTCGCCACCAACGACCAGGCCTCCTTCCTGCCCCGAAGCGCGGAGTCCACGCGGGTCGTCGAAGCGCAGCAGGCCTTCCAGCAGGACGAGACGCTTCCCGTGATCGTCGTCTGGACCGCCGACGGCGACGGCGAGGCCGCGGTCACCGCGCACCGGGAGGCCGCCACCCGCTCGGTCGCGGGTCTCGAAGGCGACCCGGGGATCGTCGGATCCGCGAGCCCCGCGCTGCCCTCGGACGACGGCCGGGCACTCCAGGCCGTCGTCCAGGTCGAGCCGGACCTCGGCGAACGGCTCCCGGACGTGCTGGCGGACATCGGCGACGCCGCCGGGCAGGTCCCCGGCACCCGGGCCCAGCTCGCCGGGCCCGCGGCCTCCCAGGCCGACCTCTCCGACGCCTTCGCGGGCATCGACGGACTGCTGCTCGCCGTCGCGCTGATCACGGTCCTGGTGATCCTGCTGCTCGTCTACCGCAGCGTGCTGCTGCCCCTGGTCATCATCCTGAGCGCGGTCTTCGCACTGGCCCTGGCGTGCGCCGTCGTCTACGCCCTGGCCGACCGCGACGTCGTACGCGTCGACGGACAGGTCCAGGGCATCCTCTCCATCCTGGTCATCGGCGCCGCCACCGACTACGCGCTGCTGCTCACCGCCCGCTTCCGCGAGGAACTCGCCCGCCGTCCGGACCGCTTCGGCGCCGTGCGCGCCGCGCTGCGCGACTCCTGGGGCGCCGTCGTCGCCAGTGCGGCCACCGTCGCGCTCGGCCTGCTGGCGCTGCTGCTCAGCGACCTGACCAACAACCGCGCGCTCGGGCCCGTCGGTGCCATCGGCATCGTCTGCTCGGTGCTGAGCACGCTCACCTTCCTGCCCGCCGTCCTGGTGCTGCTCGGCCGGGTCGCCTACTGGCCGGCCAAGCCGGTGCGGACCGGCGACCCGGAGGCCGGACACCGGCTGTGGCACCGTGTCGCCGCGCTGGTGGACCGCGCTCCGCGCCGCATCTGGGCCCTCTCGCTGGCCGCGCTGCTCGCCTGCGCCGCCTTCGCGCCGACTCTGAGCTCCAAGGGCGTCCCGCTCGACGAGATCTTCGTGAACGACACGCCCTCGGTCGCCGCCCAGCAGACCCTCGCCGAGCACTTCCCCGGCGGCTCCGGCAACCCCGCCGTCGTCATCGCCGAGGCCGACCGCCTCGACCCGGTCCTTCGGGCCGCCCGCGACACCGACGGCGTCGCCTCGGCCGACCCGGTGACCGACTCGGGCCGCCCCGGCGCCGGTACGCCCCTGGTGGTCGACGGACGCGTACGCGTCGACGCGACGCTCGAGGCGCCCGCCGACAGCGACGCCGCCAAGAGCACGGTGGTCCGGCTGCGGGACGCCGTCCACGACGTCTCCGGGGCGGACGCCCTCGTCGGGGGCTACACCGCCCAGCAGTACGACACCCAGGAGACCGCGGCGGAGGACCGCACCCTCATCGTGCCGGTGGTCCTCGCCATCATCCTGGTCATCCTGATCCTGCTGCTGCGCTCCCTGCTGCTGCCCGTCCTGCTGGTGGCGACGGTGGCGCTGAACTTCCTGGCCACCCTGGGCGTCTCGGCGCTCGTCTTCACCCATGTGTTCGGCTTCAGCGGCACCGACGCCTCCGTCCCGCTGTACGGCTTCGTCTTCCTGGTCGCCCTCGGCGTGGACTACAACATCTTCCTCATGTCCCGGGTACGGGAGGAGGCGCTGCGCCACGGCGTGCGCGAGGGCATCCTGCGCGGGCTGACCGCCACCGGCGGCGTGATCACCTCGGCCGGCGTCGTGCTCGCCGCGACCTTCGCCGCGCTCGGGGTGATTCCGCTGGCCTTCCTGCTGCAGATCGCCTTCATCGTGGCCTTCGGCGTCCTGCTGGACACGCTGGTGGTGCGCTCCCTGCTGGTCCCGGCGCTCGCCCGCGACATCGGCGCCGTCGCCTGGTGGCCCGGGCGGCTCGGACACCGGACCCGGGCGGGACGGGACTGAGCGGCCCCGCCCCGGCCCGGCCGCCCCGGCCCGGCCGCCCCGCCCCGGCCGTCACGCCTGCGGGCGCCGCTCCGACGGGCGCACGGTGCCGAGGTAGCGCCGTACGCCGATCTCGATGACGACCCGCTCCGGGTTCGCCCGGGGCTGCCGGTAGCGGGCCGCGTAGCGGGTCTCCGCGTCGCGGACCGCCCCGGCGTCGTCGCGCACGCGGGCCACGCCCTCCAGCGTGGACCAGCGCCGGCCGTCCACCTGGCCCACGGCGACGACCGCACCGGCGGCCCGCCGCACGTTGCGCGCCTTCGCGGTGTCCCGGCTCGTGATCACCCCGCGCCGTGCGGGTGGCGTGGTCGTACGTCACCCCGACCGGGACCAGGTGCGGCGTGCCGTCGGCCCGCCGCGTCGACAGGAAGCACACCCGGCGCTCCTGCCAGAACCGGACGAACTCGTCGTCCGCGTCGTGCTGTTCCCCGGCGTCCATCCACTCTCCTCGGCGGTGCCACGTGTGTCCCGTGCGCACCAGCATCGCCCGGCGGGCCGTCCGCCCGCGCGGCGGGGTGCGCGCGGCGGCCCAGCCG